>NZ_JALAMR010000015.1:0-55509 GCF_026790125.1 Bacillus sp. N12A5
CATCTTATGGGGTCAGTCCCATTTGTGCGGCTTTTTTCTTTGCGTTAATGGCACACCGCGAACTCAGGCTGCATAAAGTAAAAATAAAAGGTACAAGACGGACCGGCTCAGGGAGGGAGACGTTTGCGGGATGGCATAGGAAAGCGTGCGGCATCCGCTCTATTCCTGTGCGGAGTCCTTGTGATGCTGGCTGTTAGTTCGGCCATCGTATCAAGCACGATGTATATCCTGTCTTTGCCAGGGCAGGCATCTGGTATAACAAAAGAACAAGTGACGAAGCACATGGAGAAAGAGTCAATCAAACAGGCCGATATTTATTACACTTCTAAGGAAAAGTCCTTACTGCCATTGACGAAAGAAACGCTTGAATATGCGGTCAGTATTAACCAGATTATGATTGGATATTCGAATCAGAAGCCTATTGATATTATTTTTTTTCCTAATGAAAAACAGATGGAGGCGTACTCCGGTTTACTGGATGTCGTCGGTTTTTATTCTGAAAGGGAGCAGCTGATTGGATTATTGCCTGAAGAGAAAAAGAAACTTTTAGAAGGCGACGAAGTAGCGGTTTATTTGTACCAGAGGTTGTTGATTCATGAATACACACACCATGCGTTTCACCAGAAATTAAAGGAGCTGGAAGCAGATCCCGATGAGTTTCCGTTATGGTTTCATGAAGGGTTAAGTGAGTGGATCGCGAACTATGAATTGCTTATAGATCCGATCACGTTTTCTGTCGTGCCCTTTGACCGTTTGCAGACAGATCAAGATTGGCAGAAAGCACGAGCTCAATATGACACTGACGTCTATATGCAAAGCTTTTATATGATCAATGAGCTGACTGACAAATACGGGAAAGGCATTATTTCAGAAATGATAAAGGAAACGGCAAAAAAAGGGGACTTTAAAAAAGGATTTAAATCGGCAACAAAGGAAAGCCTTAATCAATTTGAAAAGGATTTTAAGAAAACATATGAAGAAAACAGTGAGGCATTGGATAGGATTTATCCAATGCCTTTGTTATTAATGAAGTCCTTGCTGTTGCTGTCCCATACCGCCTTGAGTTGGAGCCATTTGCCCTTGTGCCGGAGCAAATGAATTTCTCAATTGTTCCATATCCTGCGCATCTAGCTGAGGAACTTGGTAATAGCCGTGTTTGTTTTGGTATAGGAAAATTTCAAAAGCCATTTCAACATACTGCTGAATTTGCGCAGACAGTACACGTCTTACGGCTGGGTTTGTCATTTCCAGAGAGGCCATTGTCAGCATGGAAGCCTGTGCTTTAATCGCGCAAAGCATTTGTCTGCTGATGATGCTGTCATCAATATCATTCATGGATTGAACAGGTTTTTTAGGCTGTGCCGGCTGCATGCCGTAAACAGTCTGGTTGTCTTCCTTCATCATATAAGTTGCTGTTTTTTGAGAAGGTTCGCTTCCTGTTTTGAAGCATTCAGCAGTTAAGTTATATTGAGACGTAATGAATTGATATTGACGATCAAGGATGTTTAATAATTCCTGATCCTTACAAAATTGTCTCAGCATCATAAACTGATCAAGCACAGTAAGTGTTCCGGAAAGTACCTCGTGCATATCAAACATTTCATGTCCGCCGTGGTTTTTATGCGGTTTGCCAGGGATGCCTTTGTTCATTTGAGATTGCTGCTGATTTAACTGATCCAAACCGAATTCCTCCTTTTTTTTCAGATCATCTGTATTTTGTGTCAGTCTGCCGCGTTTTATGCAGAAGACTGAAAGGAATTATATGCTGTCTGTCGAAATGATTAGCAGACAAAGTCGTTTATATTAGGAGGAAAAATGATGAGGCGTATTCTGCATATTGTGCTGATCACGGTATTGATGTTCTTGAATGCGATGTACACGTGCGAAGCTGTAAAGGCAGCTGAACCGCAAAAGCCGATATCGGTTGATAAGGCGATACAGCAAAAAGAAGGACAGGCGCTTGTCGAAGGGTATGCTGTCGGCCAGGCTGTTTCCCCGCAGCATTATAAGCTGACAAGCCCTTTTTCAAATAATTATAATGTTGCGCTGGCAGACAGCAAAAACGAGAGTTCGCCCGATCATATTCTCCCTGTGCAAGTCCCCTCCGCCTTCAGAAGCCAATTCGGGCTGCAAACCAATCCGCTTCTTCTTGGAAAAAAGATCACGGTTCAAGGAAAACTCGAAGATTACTTTAACACCACTGGACTTAAGAACGTTCAGTCAATGGTGTTAACAGATGGCACGCAAACTCCGCCGGCTGAAAAGCCAGTGACGATAAATGAAGCGCGGGGGCGGCTGAATGAGGAAGTCACAATAAAAGGGATGGTTACTGCTGACCAAAGTGCGGTCGGAGGCGGGAAGCTGTCAACCTTTATGCAGGACGAAACCGGAGGCATTAACATTTATTCGCCTGCCCCTGAACAATTTCCCGAATTAAAAGAAGGTATGGATGTCACGGTGACAGGGAAAATCACAACATACCAAGGGCTGACAGAGATCGTTCCAAACTCATCAGGCATCAAGATCAACCAGTCAAATCAACCTCTCCCCGCTCCTAAACATTCAACAATCAATGAACTGGTTAACAGCAGTCTAGGTGATCAGTATGAAGGCTGCCTTGTAACACTAAAAGCGTTTGTTTCTTCAATCCCAAATTCGCCTGCCGGCGGCGGTTACAATGTTACGATAATTGATGAAGACCATCATGCGATGACTCTCCGGATTATGAATGAAACAGGGATAATAGACGAACTTGATAAGGGAAAATGGTATGAATTTACCGGTGTGTTGAGCAGATACCAGTCCTTTCAGCTGCTTCCGCGAAAATCGTCTGATATGAAGCCTCTTGAAGAACAGCCAGCTCCTCCATCTGCGGAGGGTGAGTATAAAGGTGTTGTTGATCGGGTTGTTGACGGAGATACCATTCATCTCAAATCTCCGGTTCTTGGAACGACAAAAATCCGGTTTGTAAATGTAGATACACCTGAAACATACCACACACCAAAAAATGAAGCAGACGAAAATCAATTAAGATTTGGCAAAAAAGCATCTGATTATTTAAATACGGTTCTGTCCCCAGGAGATAAAATTACGGTTAAGGTCGGAAGGGAAGCAAAGGACAGCTATGGCAGACTTCTCGGACAGGTCATAACCGAGTCGGGTTTAAACGTGAACTTAGAGCTTGTGAAAAATGGCTATGCTCCGACGTACTTTATTTGGCCAGTTGACAATGAAAAGGATTATCAGCAGTTTCAGTCTGCTGTAGCGACTGCGAAAAAAGATCAAAAAGGAATTTGGAATGAAGAAGATCCCCTCATGGAAATGCCGTTTGAATTTAGAGCCAGAGAGCAGGGGAAAGGCCTGACAAGATATGTGGGAGACTCATCAAATAAAACATACGTGCAGCCGGCAGAATGGAAACAGGTAGCTGTGGAAAACAGAATTTTCTTCGCCTCATCAAGTGAAGCGGAGGACGCAGGATATCATAAGAGGCAAACGGCCCCTCAACAACATGTGCCGCTTCGAATTCTTAGCATGAATGATCTGCATGGCAAGATCGATCAGCAGTATGAGCTTGATCTTGATGGAGACGGTACTGCAGATGGCATCTTTGGGCGGATGGACTATGCGGCCGCTTACTTGAAAGAAAAAAAGGCCGAAAAGAAAAACACACTGATTGTGCATGCGGGAGATATGATCGGAGGCAGCTCTCCAGTTTCATCCCTTCTTCAAGATGAACCGACTGTAGAACTCATGGAGGATATCGGATTTGATGTCGGAACTGTCGGCAACCACGAGTTCGATGAAGGTACGGATGAACTGCTGAGGATCCTAAATGGCGGAGATCACCCGAAAGGCACAAGCGGATATCATGGACAGAACTTTCCCCTTGTATGCGCCAATTGTAAAATGAAATCGACCGGAGAGCCTTTTTTGCCGGCATATGACATCATAAACGTGGAGGGCATACCCGTTGCTTTTATCGGGGTTGTCACCCAGTCGGCAGCTGGCATGGTCATGCCTGGCGGAATAAAAAACATCGAGTTTACAGATGAGGTGACAGCAGTAAATGAGGCGGCCGAAGAGCTAAAGAAAAAAGGCGTGAAAGCCATCGCAGTTCTCGCACATATGTCAGCCGAACAAAATGGCACCGCAATTACCGGTGAATCTGCAGATCTTGCCAATAAAACAGATTCTGAAATTGATGTGATTTTTGCAGCGCACAATCATAAGGTTGTTAACGGTGAAGTGAATGGAAAACTGATTGTTCAGGCATTTGAATATGGAAAAGCGATAGGTGTTGTTGATGTAGAGATCGATAAAACAACTAAAGACATCGTTAAAAAGTCAGCAGAAATCGAATATGTCGATCAAAGCAAAATAGAACCAGATCCCGGCGCGGCAGCCATATTAAAGAAATACCAAACGCTTGCTGAACCGATTATCAGCGAGGTTGTCGGCGAAGCGGCTGTTGATATGGAAGGCGGGTACTCGAATGACGGCGATACACCTCTTGGAAACCTGATTGCGGATGGCATGCGAGCGGCCATGAAAACTGATTTTGCCCTTATGAATGGAGGCGGAATACGGGAAGCGCTGAAGAAAGGCCCCATTACGTGGGGAGATCTTTACAATATCCAGCCGTTCGGAAATGTGTTAACGAAGCTTGAGATTAAAGGAAAAGACTTACGAGAGATTATCAATGCGCAAATCTCGCCGGTTTTTGGGCCTGATTACAGCATAAGCGGTTTTACGTATACTTGGGATAAAGAAACCGGAAAAGCTGTCGAGCTGAGAATGGCAGATGGCACCGAGATTGAGCCCGATGCCACATATACACTGACCGTCAACAATTTTATGGCGACGGCGACAGGAACCAAATATCAGCCAATCGGACTGCTTGGGAAAAATCCGGTGACAGGCCCTGAGGATTTGGACGCGACCGTTGAGTACGTGAAAAGCTTTGATGAGCCAATTGCTTATACAAAAGAGGGAAGAATTCAGCTGGCAAAAGCCGGTGACAATGAAGACCCAGTAACAGAAGAGCCTGGAGATGATCCGGCGACGGAGCAGCCGGTTAAAGAGGATCCAGAGCCCGGGGAAGACCAGACTGATATAAAAGAGACTCCGGGTACTGTGCCGGTTCATCAGCTGACGCCTTCAGACATTTTGAAATTAGGCGAATTACCGAGTGATGAAAAAAATGCTGACATTTCCGGCAAGATCAGCACATTGCCTTTACAAAACGAGACTGCAGAAAACGGGTCTGATCATCAGCTTCCAGATACATCAGCGGGCTACTATAACATTATGGTGATCGGTGCGGCGGTGACGCTGTCCGGTACTTATCTATATGTCAGAAGAAAAAGGAGCGCCTCCAGAACGTGAAAAAGGTTATTCCACTCGTCATCATTGCAGCCGGGCTTTTAATCACAGGCTTTGGGGGCTACAAATTGATCGATACGAATATGAAGACTGAACAAACATTAAAAGAAGCAAAACTGGCGGCTGAAAAGCCCCAGGAAGCTTCGGCTGCGAAAAAAAGCGCAGATCAAGCAAAGAAAGCATCATTTCAGCCTGAGACAGGCCAAGCCAGCGGCATTTTGGAAATACCGAAAATCAACGCAGAGCTTCCGATCGTGGAGGGCACAGATGCAGATGATTTAGAAAAAGGGGTCGGACATTACAAGGACAGCTATTATCCTGATGAAAACGGACAAATTGTGCTGTCGGGACATCGGGATACCGTGTTTCGCCGGACGGGAGAGCTGGAAAAGGGGGACCGGCTTCGTATTCTGCTGTCATATGGAGATTTCACATATGAAATTGTAAAAACAAAGATTGTTGATAAAGATGACACTTCCATCATTACGCTTCAGCATGAGAAGGAAGAACTCATACTGACGACCTGCTATCCGTTTTCATATGTGGGCAATGCTCCGAAGCGCTATATTATATACGGAGAACGAGTGACTTAAAAAAGCCGCAGGCAGTGCCTGCGGCTTGTCTTTATGAGAAATATGCGTGGCAAAGGCTTTCTAAATCAGCTGGGAAAGGAGCTTCAGCAACAATGAGCTCGCCTGTTATCGGGTGAACCGCTTGTACTTTTTTTGCATGCAGCGCCTGCCTGTTTAGCAGCTTGCTTCCCCCTCCGTAAAGTGAGTCTCCTGTTAGCGGATGGCCGATGCTCGCCATATGGACACGAATTTGGTGCGTTCTGCCTGTTTCTAGCTCTAATTCAACGAGCGACAGCCGCTCTTTCGCATTGCTGGCAATCACCTTGAAATGAGTGACGGCTGTTTGCCCGCCTGGTGAAACCCGGCGTCTTGTCGGGTGTGATCGGTCTCTGCCGATCGGTGAATCAATTGTTCCTTTTTTCATTTTAAGCTTTCCTTCAGCAATGGCCGTATATGTACGCTTCAGCGTCTTTTTTTCTAACTGCTGGTCTAAGATGGCGTGTGCCAAACGATGCTTGGCAAAAACGACTGCGCCAGATGTATCCTGATCAAGTCGATGGACGTGGCGCACCTTGCATGCTTCGCCATTCACCTGATAATGGTAGGCAATCAAATTAGCCAGTGTGCCGGTTTGCCCATCCTCATTCGGATGTGTCGCTATGCCAGCGGGTTTATTGACGATAAGCATGTGACTGTCCTCAAATAAAATATCAAGCTCTCCATACTCCGGAATGACGGAAGATTCTTCAATTTCCTGAAGATCAATGAAGACGCGGTCTCCCTTTTTTAGAATGACGTTGGTAATGACGGATTCGTGATTGACCTTTATCTGATGGTTGGTTACCCAAGCTTGGATCACGGGTTTAGAGGCTTTGAGTGCTGTTTTCAATACAGAAAACAGCCATTGTCCATCCTGTTTGTCATTGATGAGGAACTCAAGCCCTCTGCCTTTTTGTTTCATGTCAAGTGGCTCCTTTTCGAAGCGAAAGTCCGTTGTTTCTCATAGGAAACACTTACCTTAGCTTTCGAGTTTTTTTCTGTGCTATTCTTGATTAAGACTTAGGATATTCGATGGCAAGAAAGGTGATTGACGTGAGAATTGTGAACGCAGCAACTGCAGAACAGGAGAGCTTTATCAAGGAGCTGTCAATGGAGCTTTTCCATGATGTATTTCCTCTTTATTTCTCCGAACTGGATATTCAGCGCTTTAAAAAGAAAGGCGTTCTGTCTTTAAATAACCATTATTACCAAGGAACTTTAAAAGAAGCGTTTCAAATTATGGCTTGTCTGCAAATGATACATATTATCCTGACAAAGCCTTCGCCGCACTTTGATGTGAGTGATCAGGCGATTTTTGAGAAAAACAGCAAGATGCTGAATGATTTCGGAATTTATTTTCCGTTTGCTTTTTCTGACTTTCAATTGAAATCCAACAAAGCCTTTTTCGGTCACAGAAGGCTGATATAATCCGGCTGCAAGAGCTTTTCCATTTTCAGAAAAGCTCTTTTATGCATCAGGGAAATCATATCATAAAACCTTTCCTCTAACTCCCTTTTTAATCGGCACGTGTCTGAACATACTAATGTTTGAAAGGGGTGCTGACAATGAGTTCAGTAAAAGATACAATGACAACGCAGGTGGCAACCGTTTCACCGAATCAAACGATTCAGGAAGCGGCTTCTCTCATGAAACAGCATAATGTTGGGGTGATTCCCGTTGTAGAGCAAGGTGCTTTAAAAGGAATGCTGACTGACCGTGACATTGCATTAAGAACTACAGCTCAGGGCCGAGATGGCCAGACACCCGTTTCAGAAGTGATGTCAACAGACCTCGTATCAGGAAATCCTAATATGAGTCTGGAAGACGCGTCGCAGCTGATGGCCCAGCACCAAATCCGCCGCCTTCCTATTGTAGATCAAAACAATCTAGTCGGGATCGTTGCGCTTGGAGACCTGGCAGTCAATCAGATGTCGAACGAGTCTGCTGGAGAAGCACTGACAAACATTTCTCATCAAAACATTCATTAATAAGAAAGAGCTTGCTGTGTGCAGGCTCTTTCTTCACATAACCCCTTACTTTTTGAAAGCAGGCACGTTTAGGGGTATAGTTATACATATGTCTCAATTCGGACTAAAGGAGTTGTACGCAGTGATTAAAGCGTTAATTTTTGATTTTGACGGGCTTATTCTCGATACAGAAACACACGAATATGAAGTCCTTCAGGAAATATTTGAGGAACACGGCTCAGTCCTGCCGCTATCCGTCTGGGGAAAGGTCATTGGAACAGCCGCGGGATTTAAGCCGTTTGAATATTTAGAAGAGCAGATCGGCAAAAAGCTGAATCATGAAGAGCTGACAACATTGCGAAGAGAACGGTTTGCGAAACGCATCGAAACAGAAAAAGCAAGACCGGGTGTCGAGGCGTATCTGAACGCGGCAAAGGATTTAGGCTTAAAAGTAGGCCTCGCCTCCAGCTCTGATTATAAATGGGTATCGGGCCATTTGAAGCAAATCGGCCTGTTTGATGATTTTGAGGTCATTCAAACGGCGGATGATGTGGAAGAGGTAAAGCCAAATCCAGAACTATATTTATTGGCAGCAAAGAATCTCGGCGTATCGCCGTCTGAATGTCTCGCGTTTGAGGATTCTGTCAACGGTTCGATTGCTGCGAAAAGAGCGGGAATGAAGTGTGTCATCGTCCCGAATAAAGTAACAAGCACCTTGATGTTTGAAGATTATGATCACAGGCTGGAATCAATGGCGGAGATGGAGCTCGCCCTATTGCTTGATCAGCTGAACAAACAACACTAGAAAGGAGCGAGTAGATTGTCTGAGAAATTAGATTTGACCCGTTTTGAAAAGAAAATGGTCATTCGCAATATCGAAGAGAAAGACATTGACAAGATTATCGATCTTCAAAAGGACTGCTTTCCGGGAATGGAGCCTTGGATGCGGGAGCATTTAATCAGCCATTTGGAACATTTTCCTGAAGGGCAGTTTTGTGCTGAATTCGAAGGTGAAATTATTGGTTCGTGCTCAAGTCTCCTGATTAATTTTGATGAGTATGATGACCGCCATACGTGGCAGGACATTACAGATGACGGCTATATCACCAACCATAACCCCGACGGCTTGAACATGTACGGAATTGAGGTCATGGTGCATCCGAAATACAGACGAATGAAGATTGGCCACCGTTTGTACGAGGCGAGAAAGGACTTGGCCCGGCGCTTAAATCTGAAAAGCATCATCATAGGCGGAAGAATTCCGAACTATCACAAATATGCAGAAGAAATGACGGCGAGAGAGTATGTTGAACAGGTGACTCGCCACCAAATTTACGATCCGGTCCTATCTTTTCAGCTGATGAATGGCTTTACGCTTATGCGGATTAATCCGAATTATCTCCCGGACGATACAGCTTCGATCAAGTATGCGACGCTGATGGAATGGAACAATGTCGATTATCTTCCTCAGCAGACAAAACGCTATTATAAATCGGCGTTCCCTGTTAGAATTTGTGTGATTCAATACGAAATGAAGAAAATTTATTCCTTTGAGGAATTTGCGAACCAAGTAGAATACTATGTCGATGTCGCTTCTGACGCGAGATCTGATTTTGCGGTGTTCCCGGAAATTTTCACAACCCAGCTGATGTCCTTCCTTGAGGAACGGTCACCGAGCTTGGCGGTACAGAGAATTACCGAGTATACAGAAGATTACATCAGCCTGTTTACTGATTTGGCTGTGAAGTATAATGTCAACATTATCGGCGGATCTCATTTTGTCGAAGAGGAAGGCAAGATCTATAATATCGCTTACCTGTTCAGACGGGACGGAACGATCGAGAAGCAATATAAGCTCCATATTACGCCGAATGAACGCAAATGGTGGGGAATCAGCGCTGGAGACCAGGTTCGCGTGTTTGATACGGACTGCGGAAAAATCGCGATTCAGATCTGTTATGACATTGAATTTCCTGAGCTTGCCCGGATTGCGGCGGATAAGGGTGCAAAAATTATTTTTACGCCGTTTTGTACAGAAGACCGCCAAGGCTATCTGCGTGTCAGATACTGTTCGCAAGCCCGAGCGGTTGAAAATCAAATTTATACGGTTATCTCCGGAACGGTTGGAAACCTTCCGCAAACGGAAAATATGGATATACAATACGCTCAATCAGGCATCTTCGCACCATCTGATTTTGAATTTGCCAGAGACGGCATTGTCGGTGAAACAAATCCGAATATCGAAATGGTCGTCATCGGCGATGTTGACCTGGAAATTCTCAGAAGACAGCGCCAAAACGGCACAGTGCGCCAGCTCAAAGACAGACGGCGTGATATTTATCATATTCAATATAAAAAATAATTCCCAAAAAACCCGCCTGAATTGGCGGGTTTTTTTAAACAAAAGCGGAATTGTTTAGGTGCTTTCTTTTAAAAAAAGTAAATTGTATAGTGGAGGTGCTTATGGAGTTTCTGTATTTTCGCCATTTCCTATATCATACAGAAAACGGCTAGGCTTCAACTGCTATTGCAATGGCTGTCCAAGTTGTTTCGACCTTTATCAGCACGATGCTGAGTATTGTCACCTTGCCTGTTTTGCTTTGGATGCTGCATCTTCTTAATGGAGGGGATGTTTTATTATTTTGGGGGTTTATTGACTCCAACCCCGTCTGGCTTTATATTGAAGGCAGGGAAATCATCACCAAGACATCACATAAGAGAAGGTCTGGTTAAACTGGATTGGCGCTTTAGTGAACGTTAATGAAATGGAGATGATGGGGATGGAAAACATTCAGCAAAATCAGGGATTAAAGCAAAAAGATGAGCAATTTGTGTGGCATGCCATGAAGGGAGCGCATCAAGCGGACAGCCTGATTGCCCAAAAGGCTGAAGGGGCCTGGGTGACCGACATAGACGGACGCCGCTATTTGGATGCCATGTCCGGTTTGTGGTGCGTCAATATCGGCTACGGCAGAAAGGAGCTTGCGGAGGCTGCCTATGAGCAATTAAAGGAGCTGCCTTATTACCCGTTAACGCAAAGTCATGCACCGGCAATTCAACTGGCGGAAAAGCTGAATGAATGGCTTGGCGGTGATTATGTCATCTTTTTTTCCAACAGCGGATCGGAAGCTAACGAAACGGCTTTTAAGATCGCCCGCCAGTACCATCTTCAAAACGGCGACCACAGCCGTTACAAATTCATCTCAAGATATCGTGCATACCACGGAAACACATTGGGAGCGCTCTCAGCAACAGGGCAAGCGCAGCGGAAGTATAAATATGAGCCTTTAAGCCAGGGATTTCTGCATGCAGCCCCGCCAGATGTATATCGGAATCCTGAGGATGCTGACACGCTTGAAAGCGCAAACGAAATTGACCGCATCATGACATGGGAATTAAGCGAAACAATTGCCGGGGTCATCATGGAGCCTATCATAACAGGCGGAGGCATCTTAATGCCGCCTGAGGGATATATGAAGAAGGTGGAAGACATTTGCCGCCGCCACGGAGCTCTTTTGATTTGCGATGAAGTCATCTGCGGATTTGGACGGACAGGCGAGCCATTCGGATTTATGCATTACGGCGTGAAGCCTGATATCATTACGATGGCGAAGGGAATCACCAGCGCGTATCTGCCTTTGTCAGCAACTGCTGTAAAACGGGACATTTTCGAAGCGTACCAAGGGGAAGCGCCTTATGACCGTTTCCGCCATGTGAACACGTTCGGCGGAAGCCCGGCTGCCTGTGCATTGGCGTTAAAAAACCTGCAAATTATGGAGGACGAACAGCTGATTCAGCGATCCCGCGACCTTGGAGCAAAGCTTTTGGGTGAGCTTCAGTCCTTGAGAAAACACCCGGCAGTCGGGGATGTTAGAG
The DNA here is from genome assembly GCF_026790125.1 of Bacillus sp. N12A5. NCBI lineage: Bacteria > Bacillati > Bacillota > Bacilli > Caryophanales > Bacillaceae > Bacillus > Bacillus sp. N12A5. Next base: position 11,840 of record NZ_JALAMR010000015.1, read on the forward strand.
GAAAAGGACTGCTGATCGGAATCGAGCTCGTCAAAGATAAATTGACAAAAGAGCCGGCTGATGCCGAAAAAGTAAACCAGGTGGTTGCGGCTTGTAAAGAAAAAGGGCTGATCATCGGCAAAAACGGCGATACAGTTGCCGGCTACAACAACGTTATTCAGCTAGCGCCGCCGTTTTGCCTGACAGAAGAGGACCTTTCCTTTATCGTGAAAACGGTGAAAGATAGCTTTCAGACGATTTAATATAAAAGTGATTGATTAAAGGAGCACATGATGAGTTTTCACAATCAGCCTATTTTACCGGCTATTCGAAATATGAAGCAATTTGATGAGTTTTTGAACAGTTCATTTTCCTACGGTGTTATTCTGGATATTCATCTCGGCCAGCTGAAGGGCGTAATCCGAGAGGCAAAAAAGCACGGAAAGAACATGATGGTGCACGTCGATCTCATCCAAGGGATCAAGCATGATGAATACGGAGCAGAGTTTATTTGCCAGGACATCAAGCCCGCTGGGATTATTTCAACAAGATCGAACGTGATTGCCAAAGCGAAGCAGAAGAAAATTTATGCGATTCAGCGTCTGTTTCTGCTGGATACAAGTGCGATGGAGAAAAGCATGGAGTTTGTCGGCAAGCATAAGCCTGACTTTATTGAAGTGCTGCCCGGCATCGTTCCGTCACTCATTCAAGAAATAAAAGAGAAAACGGGAATTCCTATCTTTGCTGGCGGTTTCATCCGTACGGAAAAGGATGTAGAACAGGCGTTGAAAGCGGGGGCTGTTGCTGTCACAACGTCAAACACCAAATTATGGAAGAAATATGAAAACTTTTTGACAGAAAGTGATTGACACCGCTTTCATCCACTGATACAATTGCACTAGGTTAATACATTGTGATGGAGAACTCGGAGACCACAGCAGCTCTTTACGGTAAATGTCTATGCACCCGTAAAGCGGTTTGTTGTGGTTTTTTTCTTCTATCATACTTCTTAATCGTGACTCTAGGAGGAATGTGCTATGACAGCATTTTGGGGAGAAGTCATCGGTACGATGCTGCTGATCATTTTTGGAGCAGGGGTTTGTGCAGGTGTCAATTTAAAGAAATCGCTTTCATTCCAGTCTGGCTGGATTGTTGTTGTATTTGGGTGGGGATTGGGTGTTGCCATGGCGGCTTATGCAGTTGGCGGCATAAGCGGAGCACACTTGAATCCGGCGCTAACGATAGCGCTTGCTTTTGTTGGAGATTTTCCGTGGAAAGAGGTTCCCGTTTATATTGCAGCACAAATGATCGGTGCGATCATCGGTGCGGTGATTATCTATTTGCATTACCTTCCGCATTGGAAGTCAACGGATGATCCCGCTGCCAAGCTGGGTGTTTTCTCAACAGGCCCCAGCATTCCGCATACATTTGCAAACGTTTTAAGTGAAGTGATCGGGACTTTTGTCCTTGTGCTTGGAATCCTGGCTATTGGGGCAAATCAATTTACAGAAGGTCTTAATCCTTTAATCGTCGGTTTCCTCATTGTGGCGATCGGTATCTCTCTTGGAGGCACCACCGGCTATGCGATTAATCCGGCCCGTGACTTAGGCCCGCGGATTGCCCACGCTTTTCTTCCGATTCCGGGGAAAGGCTCATCAAATTGGAAATACGCATGGGTTCCGGTAGTAGGCCCGATTTTAGGCGGATCATTCGGCGGCGTATTTTACAACGCTGCATTTAAAGGGCACATCACAAGCAGTTTCTGGATTGTAAGCGTTATATTGGTTGTGGTATTGTTAGGACTCTATGTTTATACGAAATCACATTCAGCTAAAACATTATCAAATTCAAAATATATTTAATCAAAGGGGAGACATCTTATGGAAACGTACATTTTATCCTTAGATCAGGGAACGACTAGCTCAAGAGCGATTCTGTTTAATAAAGAAGGCAAAATCGTTCACTCTGCTCAAAAGGAATTTACACAATACTTCCCGCACCCAGGCTGGGTTGAGCATAATGCTAATGAAATTTGGGGCTCTGTCCTCGCTGTTATTGCATCAGTCATTTCTGAATCAGGGATCAGTGCTTCTCAAATTGCAGGCATCGGTATCACAAACCAGCGCGAGACAACGGTAGTGTGGGATAAGGATACAGGAAACCCTGTCTATCATGCAATCGTTTGGCAGTCCAGACAGACGTCCGGCATTTGTGAGGAGCTTCGTGAGAAAGGATATAATGATGTATTCAGAGAAAAAACGGGACTTTTAATCGATCCTTATTTCTCTGGCACGAAGGTGAAGTGGATTTTAGACAATGTGGAAGGCGCGAGAGAAAAGGCGGAAAAAGGAGAGCTGTTGTTTGGAACGATTGATACATGGCTCATTTGGAAAATGTCAGGCGGAAAAGCGCATGTGACGGATTATTCCAACGCTTCCAGAACGCTGATGTTTAATATTCACGATCTAAAATGGGATGATGAGCTTCTCGACATTTTAGATGTACCGAAATCCATGCTGCCCGAGGTGAAGCCGTCTTCCCATGTGTATGCAGAAACTGTTGATTATCACTTCTTCGGAAAAAATATCCCGATTGCAGGAGCGGCAGGCGACCAGCAGTCCGCACTGTTTGGCCAGGCGTGCTTTGAAGAAGGCATGGGAAAAAACACGTACGGCACAGGATGTTTCATGCTGATGAATACCGGGGAAAAAGCAATTAAGTCCGAACACGGCCTTTTGACGACAATTGCATGGGGCATTGATGGAAAAGTTGAATATGCTTTAGAAGGTAGTATTTTTGTCGCAGGCTCTGCCATCCAATGGCTCAGAGATGGATTGAGAATGTTCCAGGATTCTTCGCTAAGCGAATCTTACGCAGAGAAAGTGGATTCAACTGACGGCGTATATGTTGTTCCTGCATTTGTCGGCTTGGGAACGCCATACTGGGACAGTGACGTGCGCGGTTCGGTTTTCGGCCTGACAAGAGGCACAACAAAAGAACATTTTATCCGCGCGACACTGGAGTCATTGGCTTACCAGACAAAAGATGTGCTTGATGCAATGGAAGCTGATTCAAATATTCAATTAAAAACGCTTCGTGTAGACGGGGGTGCCGTGAAAAATAATTTCCTGATGCAGTTCCAGGGAGATCTGCTGAATGTTCCTGTGGAACGGCCGGAAATTAATGAGACAACTGCACTTGGCGCGGCTTATTTGGCAGGTATTGCTGTGGGATTCTGGAAGGACCGTTCTGAAATCGCGAACCAGTGGAAGCTGGATAAACGGTTTGAACCTGAATTAGAAGAAGAAAAACGAAATGAGCTGTATAAAGGCTGGCAAAAAGCCGTGAAAGCAGCTATGGCTTTTAAATAAAATCATACTATGATATAATGGTTACAAGTTAATAAGAACGGTCCTGAGATGAGGAGAGACCACAGCACCAAAGTGTAAGCACGCACTTTGGCTGTTGTGGTCTCTTTTTCTATTTACCGTGACAACAAGGAGGAAACGTAATAATGAAACATCAATTTTCAAGTCTTGAAAGAGATCGCATGCTGACAGACATGACGAAAAAAACATATGACCTATTTATTATCGGCGGAGGAATTACAGGAGCGGGAACAGCTCTTGACGCGGCATCAAGGGGAATGAAGGTCGCGCTCAGCGAAATGCAGGATTTTGCGGCGGGAACATCAAGCCGGTCAACGAAGCTGGTTCATGGCGGCTTGCGCTATTTAAAACAATTTGAAGTGAAAATGGTGGCTGAGGTAGGGAAAGAACGAGCGATTGTTTATGAAAACGGTCCGCACGTCACCACACCGGAATGGATGCTGCTTCCGTTTCATAAAGGCGGCACATTCGGCACATTCACAACCTCTATCGGGTTAAGAGTGTATGACTTCTTAGCAGGTGTGAAAAAATCAGAACGAAGAAGCATGCTTTCAGCAAAAGAAACGCTGCAAAAAGAGCCATTAGTCAAAAAAGACGGCTTAAAAGGCGGCGGGTATTATGTGGAATACCGCACTGACGATGCGAGACTGACAATCGAAGTGATGAAGGAAGCGGTCAAATTCGGGGCAGAGCCTGTGAATTATTCCAAAGTGAAGGAGCTCCTTTACGAAAAAGGCAAAGCAGTCGGTGTGTTAATTGAAGATGTATTAACGAAGAAAGAATACAAAGTGTACGCGAAAAAAATCGTCAACGCGACAGGCCCTTGGGTCGATCAGCTCAGAGAAAAAGACCATTCGAAGAACGGCAAGCATTTGCAGCATACAAAAGGCGTTCACCTTGTGTTTGACCAGTCAGTCTTCCCGCTGAAACAGGCGGTATATTTCGATACACCTGACGGCCGTATGGTATTTGCAATTCCTCGCGAAGGCAAAACATACGTGGGAACAACAGACACGGTTTATAAAGAGGCGCTGGAGCATCCGCGAATGACAACAGAGGATCGTGATTACGTCATCAATTCAATTAATTACATGTTCCCTGAACTGAATATCACAGCGAATGACATCGAATCAAGCTGGGCTGGGCTGCGTCCGCTGATACATGAAGAAGGCAAAGACCCTTCTGAAATTTCACGGAAGGACGAGATTTGGACATCGGACTCAGGATTAATCACCATTGCCGGCGGAAAACTGACCGGATACAGAAAAATGGCGGAGCACATCGTCGATCTTGTGCGCGACCGCTTAAAAGAAGAAGGCGAAAAGGATTTCGGACCTTGTAAAACGAAAAATATGCCAATCTCAGGTGGACACGTCGGCGGTTCTAAAAACCTTATGTCTTTCGTTACAGCGAAAACAAAAGAGGGAGTCGCGGCCGGTTTATCAGAAAAAGATGCCAAACAGCTGGCGATCAGATACGGCTCTAACGTTGAGCGGGTATTTAATCGAGTGGAAGCGCTGAAGGAAGAGGCAGCGAAACGCAATATTCCGGTTCATATTCTTGCTGAAGCAGAATACAGTATTGAAGAAGAGATGACTGCAACACCTGCTGACTTCTTTGTCCGCAGAACGGGACGTTTATTTTTTGATATCAATTGGGTAAGAACATATAAAGATGCCGTTATTGATTATATGAGCGAGCGATTCCAATGGGATGAGCAGGCGAAAAACAAACATACAGAAAACCTTAACAAGCTTTTACACGATGCGGTTGTGCCGCTCGAACAATAAATCATAACGGGCTGTCTGTCAGCCCGTTATTTCTTTTTACGTGCCGAAAGTGCCGGGTTTCAGGTTAACAAGTGACAGAGGCACCCGCTTCATATAAAATAATGGCATAAGCTGATACATAGGAGGACGAATATGACTTGGAGAAAGAGCTATGAACGCTGGAAACAGACAGACCATTTAGATCCGGAACTGAAAGAGCGCCTCACTGAATTAGAGGGAAACGAACAGGCTCTCGAGGACTGCTTCTATAAAAACCTTGAATTCGGTACCGGCGGGATGCGCGGAGAAATCGGCGCCGGGACGAATCGGATGAATATCTACACGGTGCGCAAAGCATCAGCCGGGTTTGCGGCATACATCTCGCAGCAAGGGGAGGAAGCGAAAAAACGGGGCGTTGTCATTGCTTATGATTCCCGCCATAAATCACCGGAGTTCGCGATCGAAGCGGCGAAAACACTTGCTACACAAGGCATCCAAACATACGTATTTGATGAGCTTCGCCCGACGCCGGAGCTGTCATTCGCTGTCAGACAGCTGAACGCCTATGGGGGAATAGTGGTGACAGCAAGCCATAACCCGCCTGAATATAACGGCTACAAAGTATACGGAGATGATGGCGGCCAGCTGCCTCCTAAGGAAGCGGATATCGTCATTGAACAGGTAAACGCGATTGAAAATGAGCTGACAATCACAGTAGACGATGAAAATGCTTTAAAAGAAAAAGGCTTGATCAAAATCATCGGTGAAGATATTGATAAGGTCTATACAGAAAAATTGGCGTCCATTTCCGTTCATCCTGAGTTATCCGGAGAAGTAGATGTTAGCGTTGTTTTCACACCGCTGCACGGAACTGCGAATAAGCCGGTCAGACGCGGTCTTGATGCACTCGGCTACAAAAATGTAACCGTTGTAAAAGAACAGGAGCTGCCTGATTCAAACTTCTCTACGGTTAGCTCTCCAAACCCGGAAGAGCATGCGGCTTTTGAATATGCCATTAAGCTAGGGGAGGAGCAGAACGCTGATATTCTCATCGCAACAGACCCTGACGCTGACCGCCTCGGTATTGCGGTGAAAGATGATCAAGGCAAATATACAGTGCTGACGGGAAACCAAACCGGTGCGCTGCTGCTTCATTACCTGCTTTCAGAAAAGAAAAAGCAAGGCAGCCTGCCTGACAATGGCGTTGTGCTCAAAACAATCGTTACAAGTGAAATTGGGCGTGCTGTCGCTTCTTCGTTCGGTCTTGATACGATTGATACACTGACAGGCTTTAAATTTATCGGCGAAAAGATTAAGGAATACGAGGCATCAGGCCAGTACACCTTCCAATTCGGTTATGAAGAGAGCTACGGTTATTTAATCGGGGACTTTGCCCGCGACAAGGACGCCATTCAGGCAGCGCTATTGGCAGTAGAGGTTTGCGCGTTCTATAAAAAACAAGGAATGTCATTGTATGAAGCGCTCATCAGTCTCTTTAATGAGTACGGTTTTTATCGTGAGGGGCTGAAATCCCTAACGCTGAAAGGAAAACAGGGAGCAGAACAGATTGAAGCGATTTTAGCATCCTTCAGACAAAATCCGCCGCAAAAAATGGCCGGCAAACAAGTTGTAACAGCAGAAGATTACGCTGTAAGCAAACGGACGCTTCTGACAGAAAATAAAGAAGAAACCATTGACTTGCCAAAATCAAATGTTCTGAAATACTTCCTGGAAGACGGGTCGTGGTTCTGCCTCCGTCCTTCCGGAACTGAGCCGAAGGTCAAATTCTATTTCGCCGTAAAAGGCACCTCTTTAGAAGACAGCGAAAAGCGTCTTGCCGCGCTTTCTGACGATGTAATGAAGACGGTAGACGAAATCGTAGAGGCAACAGCAAAATAATTCAGGCATAAGCTGGATCATTGTAAATGATCCAGCTTTTTTCTTTTTCTCCTCCAAAAGTCTGAAAGAAAATCATCCCTCAAACGAAGTAATGAAATACAAAAAACTGGTATAATCTTAGATAACATGATCAATGCCGGAGTGAGAAACGTGAGCAAAACGAGGATGGAAAAATTAAAAACGCTGAAAACGATTGCGGAAACCTTAAATCAAGGCCACGATGTCAAAGCGACACTGGATGAGGTTTTAAAAGAATTGCTGAGTCTGACGAACCTTCAATCCGGATGGATTTTTCTGATAGAAGAAGATGGCTCCTATACGTTAGCCGCCGACGCTTATCTGCCCCCGGCTTTAAGCCGCAAGGAAAAAGTGCTGATGTGCGAAGGGGAGTGCTACTGCCTCACGAAATTCAATAATGGAGGGCTGAGAAGGGCGGCTAATATTATGAACTGCAAACGCATAGAATCAGCCAAGGAACTGCGCTGTTTTGACACAGAGGGGATTACGCATCATGCAACTGTGCCTTTAGAAGATGGGGACAGGAGGTTCGGATTGTTAAATGTAGCGGCAGCCGGTAAAACCATGTTTGATGAGGGAGATCTGCATTTACTTGAGTCTGTCGCCTTTCAGATCGGAACGGCAATCCAGCGCATGACGCTTTCTGAATATAAACAAAAAAATGCTCTTTTAATGGAGCGCAACCGCCTCGCACAGGAGCTTCACGATTCTGTCAACCAAATGCTGTTTTCCGTCAGTTTAACAGCTAAAGCGGCAAAGACACTAACGAAGGATGAGAATTTGCAGCAAATGATTGATTTCATTCAAAACTTATCACAGGACGCGCTTGCAGAAATGAAGGCGTTAATCTGGCAGCTTCGCCCCGGAGGTTTGGAAAAAGGGCTGTCTGAAGCCATTAAGAGCTATGGCGCGCTCATCGGATTGAATGTCATTTTTACGCAAAAAGGCTGTCTTGTTCTCACTGATGAGCAGGAGCATATGCTGTGGCGGGTCGGGCAGGAGGCTTTAAACAACTGCAAAAAGCATGCAGGAACCGATACGGCGTATGTCAGCCTGACTGCATCTTCGAGCCATGTGGAGCTGGATATAGTCGATCATGGAGCAGGCTTTCGCTATGAAGCGCATGCGGGGCTGCCTTCACTTGGCATCAAAGGGATGAAAGAACGGGCAGAAAAAGCCGGTGCGGTGTTTTTGATTGAGTCAGAGCTTGGTGCGGGGACAAAGCTGTCCGTCAGTCTGCCGCTAACCAGCAAGAAAGGAGGGACAGTGCAATGAAAATTGTCATTGCGGATGATCACCATGTTGTCAGAAAGGGGCTTCGTTTTTTCTTTGCCACCCAGGATGATATTGAAGTTGCCGGAGAGGCAGCAACCGGTACAGAAGCGCTCCGTGTCATCGAAGAGACAAAGCCTGATCTTGTGCTGATGGATTTGTCTATGCCCGAGATGGATGGCATTCAAGCTATAAAAAAAGCGGTACGGCAATTTCCCGGGATCCATATCATTGTCCTGACGAGCTACTCCGATCAGGAGCACGTTATTCCGGCGCTTCAGGCAGGAGCAAAGGCGTATCAATTAAAAGATACGGAGCCAGAGGAACTGGTGAAAACATTAAGGCAAGTATATGAAGGCGAATACAGGCTTTCTTCAGCTATTATGCCCCATGTACTGACACATATGAAAAATCAGCACGATCCGGAAAAAGAAAAATATTATCAATTAACACGAAGGGAAAAGGACGTTCTGAACGAAATTGCGAACGGGAAAAGCAACAAAGAAATCGCGGCAGCCTTGTTTATTTCAGTAAAAACAGTGAAAACCCATGTGTCGAATCTTTTAGCAAAGCTTGAAGTGGCCGACCGCACGCAAGCAGCGCTTTTCGCAGTAAAATATAACCTGAATGGAGAGATCACGACATGAATATGTTAGTCATAAGTGGCACACCCAGAAAACAAGGCAGAACAAGAATTGCTGCATCCTATATTTCCGCACTGTATCAAACAGACTTGATCGATCAAAGCGAATTTGTACTGCCGATGTTTAATGGGGAAGCGGAGCAATCAAAACTGTCGCATGTACAGGAGCTCAAGCAGCGCGTTACTAAAGCAGATGCGATTATCTTATTATCTCCTGAATATCACAGCGGCATGAGCGGCGCATTAAAAAATGCACTTGATTTTCTAAGCAGTGAACAATTCAAATATAAGCCCGTTGCATCATTGGCAGTGGCGGGAGGCGGAAAAGGCGGCATCAACGCGCTGAACAATATGAGAACGGTCATGCGGGGTGTCTACGCCAATGTCATCCCGAAGCAGCTGGTGCTTGACCCGGTGCATATTGATGCTGAACATGCTGCACTGACAGAAAATATAAAGGTTGGCTTGAAGGAGCTTGTCGATGAGCTCACCATGTTCGTAAAATCAGGAAATCCCGGCGTCTGAACGCCGGGATTTGTTTATGTGAGCAGGGCTAATTGATCTTCATAAGTCAGTTCTGTGGCATGATCAATATAACGGAGAAGGGAATACAGCATCTTTTCAAGAACGGCGTAATCCTGTTCAAAATGATATGCATGCAGAAAATGTTCGATTCGTTTTGATAACAAATCATCCTCTGTACGCACCATTAAAATCAATAAATTATCCCATTGGGAACGATGAGTGTAATACAGCGCTTTATCGTAATCGGCATAATCCATGAATCGCTTCTCCTTTCTTGTGTGAGAAGTTCGTGTTTAGTTTATGCTGCATCCTATGTTAGTGACGGGGCAAAACTTGGCGTCTGCGGCAGTACGGGGATAGCAATATGAGGGAGACATAAAATCAAAATGCCTGAATGAAGCAATCTCTTTTGGAAAACCTATGAGTGAATATAATCTGGGTACAGGAGACTAAAAACATGAAATCTCTGCCGTATACCATTGCGTTTCTTTTTTGCGGATTGATCATTGTGTCAATGGCTGCAAAAGGGCATTCAGCGGACTCAAACGAATCCGTCCAAAAGTGGGAAAAGCTTGCCTGGAGCAAAATTCAGGAAGAATATAAGGGTGCTTCATTTTCTGATTACGCTTATATGGGGCGCACCGAGGTAAATGATCAGCAGACGAAGGATGTCTTTCGGGTGACGGTCAGACAGAATGGCGACAACTTCTCTGTCCGGGCCGAAGTCTATTTTCATCCAGTGACAAAACATATGATCAGCATCAACGTCTTTAGGCTCTAAGCAAAAAAACTGTACAGCCTTGAAGGCCATACAGTTTTTGTTTTAGAAATATCGTTTTGCACCGAGATAGCGCTGTTTCCAGTAAGAGTTGTTCATACTGGAAATGACAACTCCGGAATCATTGGCATTAATGAATTCTCCGTTTCCAAGATAAATTCCGACGTGGGAAGGGCCGGCTTTATATGTTGTAAAGAAGACGAAGTCTCCGACAGCAGGCTGGCTGACTGATTTCATTGTGTTCCAGTATCCGGCTGCTGTTAATCTTGATACGGATGTGACTTTGTTCAGTGCATAGTAAATGAATCCGCTGCAGTCAAATCCGGCCGGTGTTGTGCCTCCCCAGCGATATGGAACCCCAAGCTGCGCTTTAGCGGCGGCAATCATTGTGTTAATCTTCGCGCTGGTTGAACTGGAGGTGCTTGAAGACCCGGATGAGGAAGAGGATGAAGATGACGCTTTTCCTGTAATGACCAGCTTTTGGCCAATCTGCAAGACATCCGTTTTTAAGTTGTTTTTCTCCCGAATCTGCTGAGCAGTCACATTGAATTTTTGAGCAATTACCCACAAGGAATCGCCGCTTTTCACCGTGTATGTAGTCGTCGTGCCCGAGCTTGTATTTGACGAAGACGACGATGATGAAGAAGAAGTGCCTGAAGGTGCTTTACCTGTCAGCTTCAGCACTTGTCCGACGTACAGCACATCTGATTTCAAATTATTGCTATTTCGGATTTGCTGTACAGTCAGGTTATACTTGTTTGCAATTTTCCAAAGTGAATCTCCGCTTTTTACAGTGTATTTCGTTGTTGCCGAAGTTTTGTTCGAATTTGATGAAGAGACTTTGGAAGACGTATCAGAACCAGTTGATTTTGTTTTTAATACTTGATTCACATAAATGGTGTCTGATTTTAAGTTGTTCAAGACCTTCAATTCAGCGACGGACATATTGACTTTGTTAGCGATTTTCCAAAGTGAATCCCCAAGCTGCACCTTATATGTTCCGGCAGAAGATGAAGAGCTGGAGCTCTTATTGGAACTGCTTTTTGTACTGGAACCAGAGCTTGAATTTGAGCTTGAAGAAACCGTACCGGACACCTTTAATTTCTGCCCCGCACGAATCATGTCGCTGCTCAGCCCGTTTAATTTTTTCAGTTCCTGCACCGTCATTTTATACTCATTGGCGATCAGCCAAAGTGAATCTCCGCTTTTCACTGTGTAAACAGAACTTCCGCTCTTCTTGGTTGTTGAGCTTGAAGTAGATGAAGTGCCGGAATTGCTGCCTGGAATCGTAAGCGTCTGGCCGATCGACAGAACAGTAGTCGAAAGATGATTGGCGGATGTGAGGGCCGCCACACTTGTGTTGTAGGTTTGGGCCAGTTTCCATAAAGAATCTCCGCTTTTGACCTTAATCGTTGCTGCCTCAGCTGGTGCCACTGCTAAAGTTGTGCCGACAATCGCAGATGCTGTCAGCCCTGCTGCTAATTTCTTTTTCATCTTAGCTCTCCTTTTTCCCCCAATAATTTTAGATTGCTGTTTCTTTTTTATATCGGCAGTTTTGTCTCATCGTTTTGCCTTTTTTAAAAAACAGCCATATTATCTTAACAAAAAGGGGGAAAAAGGGCATAAAAAAAGAAGGAATCATGATCTATTCCTTCATTCTTAAAAGCTTCATGATATCTTCCTTGTTTTTAACAAGGTCGCGCAGCGTGTAGTTGTCCAAAACCGCAAGATAGGCCATAAGCGCTTCATTAAGTACATGTTTTAAGCCGCACACCGGGGAAATAATGCAGAGATTCTTGTTTGCATCAAAACATTCAACAATATTAAAATCATCTTCCGTTTTTCTGACAACCGCACCGATATTGATGTCTTCGGGGGCCATGCCTAAACGTATGCCGCCGCCTCGTCCGCGTATCGTTTCTACGTAGCCGAGCTGGCCGAGCCTGTATATGACTTTCATAAGATGATTTTTTGAAATAGAATAGGTTTCGGCAATCTGTTTTATATTTGAAAGCTCTCCGGGACGTTCTGCAGCCAGAAATATCAACACTCTTAATGAATAATCTGTATAATTTGTTAACTTCATAATAAGACCTCGGAATAAGACATTTTCCTTTATCTTATCATAATCGATTGAAAAATAAAAAAAAGGAATTAATCGACAAAAACCATGCACCTTGTTGGGTGCATGGTTTTTTTTACATGTTATTCGGCGGATTTTGGTTTGTCTTGTTCTTATCCAGTTTCCGTTCAAACGCAGACAGATAACGTGATGCAAAATCCTTTCCGCCAAGGCCGAAGGATAAACCAAAAGCGAGTGCGAAGCCGCTAAGCACGATAATGAACGCGGAATTGACGATTGTGTCAGCTACACCAAGCTGATCCAAGGCCATAAAGAAAGCAAGTGCGATAATGGTATATTTAGCGATCGCTGCTAAAGACTTGAATTCCTGGCCTTTAATGATGCTCGCAAGCACTTTTCTTACCAATTCTCCGGCGTAAAGGCCGATTCCGAGTATAAAGACGGCCACAAGGACATTCGGCAGATACGCGATGATGCCAGTTGCAATGTCTACAAGGAAGTGCAGCTGAACAATTTGCAGCGCTTCGGCTGTAAATAGCAGAATGACAATGATTTGCGCGATCATACCGACAACTTGAGACAGGGACAGCTTTGCAGGCGTTCCAGTTTCCACTCCCATTTTTCCTAACACAGAATCAAAGCCTGTGCGATGGAGCAGTCCGGACACCATGGTGTTTACCCATTTTCCTGTCCACATACCCGCTAAAACAAGCACAATAGCAATAATAATGTTCGGAAGCATATTTAAAATGGTGTTCAGCATAGAGACAGCCGGTTTCGAAATGCCAGCAACATCAAGCTGGTCAAGCGCTGAAATGACAACTGGTATTAAAATCAGCACATAAGCGATTGTTCCGATGACAGCAGAAAGGCTTGTATCTTTTAAGTAAATAGATAAACCCATACGTGCAGCGAATCTTTCTGTGCCGATGCTTGCAAGGAAATTCGTAATAATGTCACGTACAAGGCGGGCAACAAGCCAGCCGATTAAAACGATAAGCGCCGCAGCAAATAATTTTGGCAGAAATGCGAGTACGCTTTCCATCATATTTGTAAACGGGCCTGAAATCCCGCTGATTTTCAAAGAAGACAACACCCCTGGCAGGAAAACGAGCAGCACGAGATAAAAGACAATTTGTGAAGCGGCATTAACTGCCTGATGAATATCTTTTCCTTCAGACACCAAATTCCACTTGCGCAGCTTGTCGCTTGTGTTCAGCTTCATCCCGATTTTTTTGACAAGGAAGCTCAAAACAGAGGCTGCAGCCCATCCTAAGAGCAGAATGAGTCCGGCCTTCAGTATGCTTGGGATAGCCGCTGTAATTGCAGAAAGCATGCTGACAAAAGGTGATGCGACTGTTGTCAGGTGCAAAATGTTAAAGAATAAAATAAAGACGATAATCAATCCGATAAAATAAACGACCTTGCTTATGACTTTTTCCGAAGAATAGCGTGATGGCTTTTTCCCAGCAAAGAGCTTGTCGTCGATTTTTGTTTTGCTGAGCCCCTTGTATACCGCTTTTTCAATGATTTTAGCGATAGCCCATCCGATTAATAAGACGAGTAAAGCAATGATTAAGTTCGGCAGCTTACTGAGATAAGAAGAAAGCATGTCTGCTACATTCAATTGGTATCGCTCCTTTTTTCGTAATATGGTGTGTTATTACCCACTGACATAATCGGCAAACAGCTGAATGTGCCGGGCGGATTTTTTTCTTGCCCAGGTGCGGCTATCATCTTTTGTCAGGCGGACTCATACATTAGAGATAAGTCCAAGTAGGGGGGATTCGGTTGAACGCGGAGGAGAAAAAAGGATTACAGCGGGCAATTGAGGAAATTACCGAAATTGCAAAGGGATTCGGCCTTGATTTCTACCCGATGAGATATGAAATCTGCCCGGCTGAAATTATTTATACATTCGGCGCGTACGGGATGCCGACAAGATTCAGCCACTGGAGCTTCGGCAAGCAGTTTCACAAAATGAAGCTGCATTATGATCTTGGATTAAGCAAGATTTATGAGCTGGTTATTAACTCAGATCCATGCTACGCTTTTTTGCTGGACAGCAACTCATTGATCCAAAATAAATTAATAGTCGCTCACGTTCTCGCCCACTGTGATTTCTTCAAAAACAACTGCCGCTTCCAAAACACGAAGCGCGATATGGTGGAAAGCATGGCGGCAACGGCTGAACGGATTAAGCACTATGAACAGGTTCACGGGATAAAGGAAGTCGAGGCTTTTTTAGATGCGATCCTATCGATTCAGGAGCATATCGATCCATCTTTGGTCCGCCCGAAGCTCTTATGGAGCGTGGATGATGAAGATGAGGAGATTGAAGAGGCGGCGACGCCGTATGATGATTTATGGGCTTTGGATGAGAAGAAACCAAAAAAACAAGTGAAGAAATCGAAAAAATCGTTCCCGCCTCACCCGGAAAAGGATATTCTGCTTTTTATCGAGGAGCATTCCAGGGAGCTTGAGCCATGGCAACGTGATATTTTAACGATGATGAGAGAGGAAATGCTTTATTTCTGGCCTCAGCTTGAAACAAAGATAATGAATGAGGGATGGGCTTCCTATTGGCACCAGCGAATCATACGTGAGCTTGATTTAACCTCAGATGAAGCGATCGAGTTCGCCAAGCTGAATGCAGGTGTCGTCCAGCCGTCCAAAACAGGCATCAATCCTTATTATTTAGGGCTGAAAATTTTTGAAGACATTGAGGAGCGGTATAACAACCCGACGGAAGAAATGAAGAAAATGGGCGTGCAGCCTGACTCGGGCCGGGAGAAAATGTTTGAGGTCAGGGAAATTGAATCAGATATCTCTTTCATCCGCAATTATTTAACGAAAGACTTGGTGATGCGCGAGGACCTTTATTTATTTCAAAAGCAGGGCAGAGATTATAAAGTCGTTGATAAAGAGTGGAAATCGGTGCGAGACCAGCTTGTGAGCATGCGGGTAAACGGCGGTTTTCCATATTTGACAGTAAACGACGGCGATTATATGAAAAATAATGAGCTCTATATTAAACATTGGTATGAGGGCATAGAGCTGGATTTGAAATATTTGGAGAAAGTTCTCCCTTATTTATTTCAGCTTTGGGGAAGAAGCGTGCACATCGAGTCTGTGCTTGAGGATAAGGAAGTCGTGTTTTCATATGACGGAAAAGGCGTTCACCGCAGGTACCTATAAAAAAGAGGATGCAGTATTCTGCATCCTCTTCAGCATGCGATAAACCCCCGCATTCGTGGTCAAGGCTGTTCAATCATGTTGGAAAGATGAGTTTCCTCATCCTCTTTATTTTCCTGTTTTCAAAATCTTAAAGATGATGTTTGCCTGGTCGGTATTGTTAATCAGTCCGCGGAATTTTTCTTTTCCGGGGCCGTACGCGTATATCGGCACTTCCTCGCCGGTATGATCGGTACTCGTCCAGCCGCTGTTAGATCGTTTGTTCAAAATCTTGATGATGGCTTTGTAGGCGCCTTTGTTCTTGTCAGCCTGGGCTGCTGTTTCAACACTTTTGATTTCTTCAGTTGTGAAGTCAAGGTCAGTATAGCGGGCAAGCACATCTTTTGCCGGTTTGCCCTCATTGATTTTCTTTGCCATAAATTCAGGTGTTTTTTTCGCAGCGAGAATCGGCTCCGCGTGCCAATTCTTTTCACCGTTTGCGCCAATGGTAAATCCGCCGGTCGTATGGTCAGCAGCTGCAATGACAAGCGTGTGCTTGTCTTTTTTCGCAAAATCAATTGCGGCTTTATAGGCCTGTTCAAAATCTTTAACCTCACTCATGGCTCCTACAGTATCATTGTCATGGGCTGCCCAGTCAATTTGGCTGCCTTCAACCATTAAGAAAAATCCTTTTTTATTTTTGTTCAGACGGTCAATGGCTGAAACTGTCATGTCTTTCAGAGACGGTGTTTTGCTGTCACGGTCGAGCGCTTTATCAAGCCCTCCGTCTGCGAAAAGCCCAAGCACCTGCTGATCTTTATTTTTCTTCAGCGCTTGTTTTGTTGTCACATAGCTGTAGCCAGCTTGTTTGAATTCCTTCGTCAAATTTCTGTCCTTACGGTTAAAATAAGATTTTCCGCCGCCGAGCAAAACGTCTATTTTTTGTTTGCCTTTTATTTTGTCATCCATATAGCTGTTGGCAATTTGGTCCATGTTTTTCCGTGATTCGTTGTGGGCGCCATATGCGGCAGGGGTGGCATGGTTAATTTCAGATGTTGCGACGAGCCCGGTCGATTTGCCTTGCTGTTTGGCTTCTTCAAGCACAGACTTCACCTTTTTTCCGTTTTTATCGACGCCAATTGCATTGTTATATGTCTTAACACCTGTTGCCAATGCAGTTCCGGCTGCAGCTGAGTCAGTAATATTGTAGTCAGGGTCATCCGGGTGCGTCATCATCATGCCTGTCAAGTTCCGGTCAAATTCAGTTAGTTTCGGATTGTTCGGTGTTTCGCCATTATTTTTCATGGAGCGGTAGGCGTTTATGTATGATGCTCCCATGCCGTCACCAACCATCACAATGACATTTCTGATCTCATCGTTGTTTTGTTTTGTTGCGCTGGCTTTTTCGGTCTGCTGCAGTTCTGCACTGGCGAATATGCCGGCTGTAAGCACGGAAACAGCTGCGATGGGCACAAGTTTTGATTTCATGTTTTGAAACAAACTCATTTTTTGAAGGCCTCCTTTAATGTGTTCTGTTTATCATGTTAGGGAAATTTTGTTAACATCAGCTATTGATCATGTAAACATTAAGTAAAGCATTGTTAGGAAAAGAAAACGTCGTTTCGTTATTTTGCCTTATTTGGTTCAAAGCATTCATTTTTTCAGAAAAATCTTTACCTCTCTGTCCTTGCATGATATGTTTGTTTAAATAAAAAAACTGCGGTTCACCGCAGCTTTCCTCGAATACTCCTTAACACCCATTCTTCCAATATGAGATTTAACTCCGAAAGTTATTCATTTATTTCCTTTAAGTTGAAAAATCACCCAAATCACATGACAAAACGACTCGTTTTTTGTCACCTTTGAAACGAAAATGAAATATTTTATACCCTTAAAAACTTTTTTTTAGAACGAATAATTAAGAAATTTGTCACATGAAGTCAAGACTATTTCTGTTGGGAATCTATCCTTATAATAGAAAGCAATAAGATTAATTAAAAAAAGAGACAAATATATAGAGATATAAATATTTGGGGAGGAACATATGAAAAAGCAAATCATTACAGCTACGACAGCAGTTGTTTTAGGATCGACATTATTTGCAGGAGCGGCATCTGCACAAAGCATCAAGGTGAAAAAAGGCGACACATTATGGGATCTTTCAAGAAAATACGACACAACGATCAGTAAAATTAAATCAGAGAACCACCTTCGTTCAGACATCATTTACGTAGGCCAGACTTTATCGATTAACGGCAAATCTTCAAGTTCCAAAAGCAGCAGTTCTTCTTCTTCCTCTACATACAAAGTAAAGAGCGGAGACAGCCTTTGGAAAATTTCAAAAAAATACGGCATGACAGTCAATGAACTGAAAAAACTGAACGGCTTAAAATCTGATTTGCTTCGTATTGGACAAGTCCTGAAACTGAAAGGTTCAACAAGTTCAAGCAGCTCCAGCTCATCAAAAGTGTCATCATCTTCAACTTCTACATATAAAGTGAAGAGCGGAGACAGCCTTTCTAAAATTGCGAGCAAATACGGCACGACAGTTAGCAAATTAAAAAGCTTAAACGGCTTAAAATCAGATTTAATCTATGTCAACCAAGTATTGAAGGTGAAAGGAACAAGCACTAGCAGCTCAAAACCTGCTACTTCTTCATCATCTTCAAGCAGCAAAGCATCATCTACTACATCACTTAATGTGAGCAAGCTGGTTTCTGATGCAAAAGCGTTAGTCGGCACGCCATATAAATGGGGCGGAACGACAACTTCCGGCTTTGACTGCAGCGGATTCATCTGGTACGTACTGAATAAACAAACAAGTGTGGGCAGAACAAGCACTGCGGGATACTGGAGTTCTATGAAGAGCATTGCCAGCCCGTCTGTTGGTGATTTCGTCTTCTTTACAACATATAAATCCGGCCCTTCTCACATGGGGATTTACATTGGAAACAATAGTTTCATTCATGCAGGATCTGACGGCGTACAAATCAGCAGCCTGAACAACAGCTACTGGAAGCCTCGTTACCTCGGTGCGAAAAGATTCTAATTGTTAGAAGAAACCCGTTCATTGGAACGGGTTTTTTTCATTAGACGAATCACAGCCGTTTTGGTTGCTCCTAAAAATGAAAATGTGACAAAAAATCCAAGAATTTTTTTTCTTTCTTATTTTCATAAAGGGCAATCGCGTAAGCGCCGGCATAGGGCAGCTGCACAGATTGATAGGGGATTCTGATCATCTGTTTCTCTGCCAGCTCACGCTTTACTGTGGATAAAGGCAGAAAAGAAACGCCGAGTCCTTCCTTGATAAACCGTTTCGTTATATGTGTTTGAGTGACTTTCATTGTTCTCACAAATGGAAATGTCACTCTGACTTGACGGAGCAGGTCGTCCCAGTAATCAGGATGATTGTGGGTCAAAAGCAGGTATTGATCGAGCACCTCTTTGGCATCAATTTCTTTGTCTGCCATGAAACGCTGATCGGGCGGGGCAACAAGGACAACAGGGTCTTTATATAAGCAGTGGCAGGTTAAGGAGGAAGACTGTACCTTTAAACAGCTCAGCCCGATATCTGCTTCCCCGGCTTTAATCAGTGATGCGATTTCTGTAGATTCAAATATTCTTACAGCAATTTCTGTCTCGGTATTCATTGAAGTGTACCGTTTCATAACAGATGGAAGCACAGTATCGGCAATAAGCGGAGAAACCGCGAGCTGTAAGGTTTGAGAGTAGCCTTGTCTGACTCTATGAAGCTCTGCCATGCTGTTTTCGTAATCGTCAAGAAGCCTGAGTGCATACGGCAAATACGCCCTTCCTTCATCAGTCAGCTGGATCTGTCTGCCTTTTCGCTCGAACAGCTTGCAGCTGATTTCTTTTTCTAATTGCTTGATATGCACGGTCACAGTGGGCTGAGATAAAAAAAGCGTTTCCGCTGTTTTTCGAAAGTTTTCATATTTCGCAGCGCTCACAAAAGTATGAAGCCATTTGAAATCCATGTCTATTCTCCCTCTGATTAATATTTTTAATTAATTTCCTTTAAAATATTCATTATTTTTTAAATATTATATTTACTATAATAACAGAAAAGGATAGGGGGAATACAAATGGTACATTACGGATTAAAGGGAATTACATGTGCAGAAACATCCATCAGCCATATTGATGGTGAAAAAGGCCGTCTGATTTACAGAGGGCATCATGCAAAAGACATCGCACTGAATCACAGCTTTGAGGAAGCAGCGTATTTGATTTTATTTGGGAAACTGCCGTCATCTGAAGAATTGCAGACATTTGAAGAGAAGCTGGCTGCGGAGCGGCATCTGCCTGAACATATTGAGCGTTTGATTCAGTCACTGCCAAACAACATGGACGACATGTCGGTGCTGAGAACGGTTGTTTCTGCATTAGGGGAAAATACGTACACGTTTCATCCAAAAACAGAAGAAGCGATCCGGCTGATTGCAATCACGCCTTCCATCATTGCATACAGAAAACGATGGACGCGCGGTGAGCAAGCAATTGTGCCATCTTCCCAGTACGGACATGTCGAAAACTACTATTATATGCTTACAGGTGAACAGCCTTCAGAGGCTAAAAAGAAAGCGCTTGAAACCTATATGATTCTGGCCATGGAGCACGGCATGAACGCATCCACTTTTTCGGCACGGGTCACATTATCGACAGAGAGTGATTTAGTGTCAGCCGTCACGGCTGCACTCGGCACGATGAAAGGGCCGCTGCATGGAGGGGCACCTTCTGCGGTGACAAAGATGCTTGAAGACATTGGAGAAAAAGAAAATGCTGAAGCATATCTGAAAGAAAAACTCGAAAAAGGAGAGCGCCTGATGGGATTCGGCCACAGGGTGTACAAGACGAAGGACCCGAGGGCAGAAGCATTGAGACAGAAAGCAGAAGAGGTGGCTGGCAATGACCGTGATCTTGATCTTGCGCTGCATGTAGAAGCAGAAGCGATTCGTTTGCTTGAAATCTATAAACCGGGACGCAAGCTTTATACAAATGTTGAATTTTATGCGGCGGCTGTCATGAAGGCAATTAATTTTGACGATGAATTGTTTACACCGACCTTTTCAGCAAGCCGAATGGTAGGGTGGTGCGCCCATGTGCTCGAACAGGCAGAAAACAACATGATTTTCCGTCCGTCAGCGAAATATACTGGCGCCATTCCTGAAGAAGTTCTTTCATAACATATTTTCCCGTTTAGCCGCTTCTATGACGTGGTAACGTTTTATATCAACCACATGTCTAGGAGTGAAGAATTATGAATTCAATGGATAGACAAGCAGAAGGACAAGAACCGCAGCATCAGGACAGACAGCCGGGCATTGAGTCAGAAATGAATCCGCTGCCTCTGTATGAGGATGAGGATTATCAAGGAAGCGGAAAACTGAAAGGAAAAGTCGCGATCATTACCGGAGGCGACAGCGGAATAGGGAGAGCGGCAGCTATTGCGTTTGCTAAAGAAGGCGCTGACGTCTCCATTCTTTACTTAGACGAGCATTCGGACGCAGAGGAAACACGTAAGCTGATCGAAAAGGAGAATGTCAGCTGCCTGCTTATCCCGGGAGATATTGGAGACGAGAATCATTGTGAACAAGCTGTACAGCAAACAGTGGACCATTTTGGTAAACTAGATATTTTAGTGAACAACGCCGCTGAGCAGCACCCGCAGGACAGCATTCTCAATATTTCAACAGAACAGCTGGAAAAAACATTTCGCACAAACATTTTTTCCATGTTCCATATGACGAAAAAAGCTTTGCCTCACCTGAAAGAGGGAAGTGCCATTATTAATACGACATCGATTACCGCTTATGAAGGCGATACGGCGTTAATTGATTATTCCAGCACAAAGGGTGCGATTGTCTCCTTTACACGATCCATGGCGATGTCGCTTGCGGATAAAGGCATCAGAGTGAATGCGGTGGCGCCCGGCCCGATTTGGACACCGCTTATTCCGGCTACATTCCCGGAGGAAAAAGTGAAACAGCACGGGTTAGATACTCCAATGGGAAGACCGGGGCAGCCAGTTGAGCATGCAGGCGCCTATGTCCTGCTGGCATCTGATGAATCTTCCTATATGACAGGCCAGACCATTCATGTGAATGGCGGGCGATTTATTTCAACATAATGAACGAAAACCAGCAATCATGCTGGTTTTTTTGTGTTAGTAAATATTTCAAAATAAAAAATTTGTCGATTTTTCTAAAAATTTTGTTTTCATTTTTGTGTTTTTATATATAATATTGAGTAGGAGAAAGGAATGATTCGCCGCTGGTACAAATATAGTAGAAAAAAAGAAAAATGACCATTGTTGCTCATGAATTCAGAAAATTCAAATAAAATATATAGAAATAGATTATCAGTCTAGGAGTTGAAGGGGAATGAAAGGGAGCGTATTTAGGAAGAAAAGCATTCAGGATTTAATTGCTGCAACAAGCGGTGAGAAATCTTTAAAAAGAGAATTAGGGGCTTTCGACTTAACATTGCTTGGAATCGGAGCCATTATCGGCACAGGGATTTTCGTACTGACAGGGACGGGTGCAGTCACTGCTGGTCCCGGATTGACCGTTTCATTTGTTGTGGCGGCCCTGGCTTGTTTATTCGCGGCCCTGTCTTACGCGGAATTTGCCTCAAGTGTGCCGGTTTCAGGCTCGGTGTATACATTCACTTATGCCACATTGGGAGAGCTTTTGGCCTTCATCATCGGATGGGATCTAATTTTAGAGTACATGCTGGCGGTAAGCGCGGTGTCGGTCGGCTGGTCCGGTTATTTTCAATCGTTTTTATCAGGGCTCGGCATTCATTTACCGGTTGCTTTAACAGCGGCGCCTGGGGCGGTAAAAGGCACATTTACCATTTTTAATCTGCCTGCATTCGTGATTGTGATGGCGATAACGTTTTTGCTTTATTTAGGCATTAAAGAATCAAAAAGAGTCAACAACATCATGGTGATTTTGAAAGTGCTGGTCGTTCTTCTGTTTATCGCGGTGGCAGCGGTTTATGTGAAGCCGGATAACTGGCAGCCGTTTATGCCGATGGGCTTTGGCGGCGTATTCAGTGCAGCGGCACTCGTATTCTTTGCTTTTATCGGATTTGACGCTGTATCCTCTGCTGCGGAAGAGACAAAAAACCCTGCGAAGGATCTGCCTAAAGGTATTATTTTCTCCTTATTGGTTTGCACGATTTTATATGTCACTGTATCAGCGATCATGACAGGGGTTATCCCGTTTGCCCAGTTTGCGGGTGTGGATCATCCAGTTTCTCTCGTCCTTCAAAGCGCAGGTCAAAATTGGGTGGCAGGCATCATTGATATCGGCGCCGTTTTGGGAATGACAACAGTTATGCTCGTGATGCTTTATGGGCAGACACGCGTCATGTTTGCCATGTCGCGTGACGGACTGGTGCCGGGCTCACTCTCTAAGGTGCACCCAAAGCACAAAACGCCGTATGTGGCCACTTGGTTTTTCGGAACGATGTCGGCGCTGCTTGGCTCACTTGTTCCGCTGGATGAACTTGCAAAGCTGGTAAACATCGGAACGCTGTCAGCGTTTGTGCTGATTTCTGTGGCGGTCATCGTCTTGAGAAAGAAACAGCCTGATCTTCCGAGAGCCTTTAAATGCCCGGGGGTTCCAGTTATCCCAGGCCTTGCGATTGTATTCTGCCTGTTCTTAATTTTAAATCTTGGATGGGTGACGATTGTCCGCTTCCTTGTGTGGCTGTTAATCGGCTTGGCAATTTATTTTCTGTATTCAAGAAAGCATTCAAAATTAAATCAATAATCTTGTGATCAAGAGAGCGGCCAATCAGGCTGCTCTCTTTTATGTTCTTGGCAAATGAATCTATAGAAATGAAGACAAAAATAAGAGATAATATAGGCTGGAAAGGAAGTGACTTTATTGTCTGAGCAAAAACCAGTCCAATGGGCTTCGAAAATCGGTTTCGTCATGGCAGCCGCCGGCTCGGCTATCGGCTTGGGCGCAATTTGGAAGTTCCCTTATGTAGCGGGGACCAATGGAGGAGGCGCCTTTTTTCTTATCTTTGTGTTATTTACCGTCCTTTTAGGCTATCCGCTATTAGTGGGAGAATTTATTTTTGGAAGACGGAACCAGACGAATGCCATTGATGCATATAAAAAAGAAGCGCCGCGAACCGCTTGGTTTCTTACAGGATGGGTCGGCGTAGCCGCATGTTTCTTAGTGCTGTCGTTTTACAGTGTAATCGGAGGATGGATTTTGCTGTATATCGTAAAAACAGCGTCAGGTTCACTGTCCGGGCTTACCCAAGAACAGTATGGCGCTCTTTTTGCTTCTATTATCCAAAATCCGGTGCAGACGCTCGCAGCTCAGCTTGTTTTTATGGTGCTGACTGTCATCGTTGTCGCCAGAGGGGTCCAAAAAGGGATTGAACGGGTCAGCGCGGTGATGATGCCGATTTTGTTTTTATTGTTTATTCTGCTCGTTCTTCGGTCTCTCACGCTTGATAATGCGATGGAAGGCGTGAAATTTTTGCTTGTGCCTCATTTCGGCGATCTGACTCCGGAATCCGTATTATTCGCACTGGGACAGGCCTTCTTTACGTTAACGCTGGGGGTCTCGGTGATGGTGACTTACAGCTCCTACTTGCCGAAAACACAAAATGTCCCTCGATCGGCAGCCTCCATTGTCATGATGAATATCATTGTGACTTTATTGGCAGGTTTGGCCATTTTTCCGGCGGTTTTCTCTTTCGGTTTTCAGCCAAACGAAGGTCCGACATTGCTGTTTACGGTGCTTCCGGCAGTTTTTGAACAGCTTCCGTTCGGCACGTTGTTCTTTATTGGCTTTCTCGTTGCGTTTTTATTTGCAGCCCTAACCTCCGCTTTTTCGATGGTGGAGATTATTGTAGCCACGATTGGAAAAGGGGACGAAAAGAAGAGAAAAAAACTTTCATGGACGAGCGGGCTTTTGATCTTCTTGGTCGGAATCCCTTGCTGCTTGTCTTATGGCGTATTGAGCGATGCCGTCATTTTTGATAAAACGTTTTTTGATATTGCCGATTTTACCGTCAGCAATGTGTTGATGCCATTAGGCGCTCTGTTAATTTCTCTATTTATTCCGCTCAAAATTCCGAAACATGAGCTCTTGGCAGAAATGAGAAACGGATCGCATGCAGGAAAAGCATTCTTTTATACATGGTTTTATTTGCTTCGTTTTATCGTACCGCTGGCCATTATTATCGTATTTTTAAATTTAATTGGAATTTTATCATTTTAAACAACAGGCTCCGTTCCAGGAGCCTGTTTTGATTAACAAGACGGTATCAGCGGAGTCCATGCTGTTTGCAGTTTTTGAATGCCGAGCCTGATATTCTCTTCAGACAACCCGCCATAACCGATTAAAACAGAAACAAATGGCGGCCTTCCTTTATAAGAAGGGGATACGGGGTAGATCGTCACGCCGTTGTCGGCGGCAGCTTTAATTGCTTCTTCTTCACTTGCCGGAAACAAAAGCCGCAGCAGGATATGAAGCCCGGAGTTTTTTCCGAGAACTTCCACGCTGCTTCCTAATTCAGACCGAATGGCTTCTAACAGGACAGCATGTTTTTTTCGGTATAAGGCTCTCATTCTATTTACGTGCTTTTGCCACTCTCCGCTTTCGATGAAGTCTGCCAGTGCCAGTTGAGAGTGGGAAGAGACCGTTTGTTTCAATAAATGAGCGTTTTTTCTGACCGGTTCCATGAGTGCAGGAGGCAAAACCATATAGCTGAGCCGCAAGGAAGGAAGCAGTGATTTTGAAAACGTGCCGAGATATATCACTCTGCCATTTGGATCAAGCCCCTGCAAAGACGGAATGGGCTGGCCGCTGTAACGGAATTCTCCATCATAATCATCCTCTATAATGAACGTATTTGCCTCTTTTGCCCATGCCAGCAGCTCCTGTCTGCGGGTTATCGTCATAATGCTCCCGAGCGGAAACTGATGTGAAGGAGTCGTATACATAAGATATGGATTCTGGCGTTTAAGTTCATCCGGCAGGACGCCTTCTTCATCAGTACATATAGGAATCACATTCATGTGATTTGCTTCAAACATCCTTCTTGACCGGTGAAATCCCGGTTCTTCAAAACCGATTTTTGTTCCTGGATCAAGCGTTAGACAAAGAATTTGCAGAAGCGCGGTGGTTCCTGCGCCGATGACGATCTGCCCGGGCTCGCAATGTACTCCTCGTGACAGCCTGACAAAACGGGCAATCATCTGCCGAAGTTCAGGTTCTCCTTGAGGATCACCGGAAGTGTGAAACGATTTCGAATAACGATCCAGACTTTTTACTATGCTTTTTCCCCATGCATTAAAGGGGAAGCTTGCAGGGTCAACATTGCCTTGGTGAAAATCAATAGCAGGCGCGCTCTCTTTATGTAAAGCCTGCTGCATGGACTGCTGAAAATGTGCAGGAGCAGCCGGGAAATCAGCTTCAACTTCCGCCGCGAACCAGCCGATTTTTGGTTTGCTTTTGACATAGCCCTCAGCTGTTAATTGTTCGTAAGCACGTTCGATTGTTGCCGTACTGACACCGAGCAAGCCGGAAAGCCTGCGTTTTGACGGAAGTTTTGTTCCCTTCGTGATTCTCGCATGTGAAATTTCTTGTTTAAAAAAAGCATAAAGCTGCTCATACAACGGTGTTTTGCTTTTTTTATCTAGAAACGGCGTGATATCCATTGCATGTCTCCTTTTTATCTGGCATGGTCATTTTTTCTGTTATTGGCTATTTGGCAAATGCCATTTATCAGCTATGATCATTGTAACGAAAGGAGAGGGGAATGAGAAGATGATTCATATGAAACAATTAACCACAAAAGAAGAATGGGCCGAGTCGTATCCGGTCATGAATGAATTGAGAACAGATTTGGATAAAGAAACGTATTTACAAAGACTTGAAGCCTGTGTGAGGAAAGAATCTTATATGCTGTTTGCTTTATATGAGGACACAGCAATAAGAGCGCTGTGCGGCGCGCTGCCGAGGGTTTCCATTCATCAAGGAGAGTACCTATGGGTTGCGGATCTTGTTACAACTGCGCCTTGCCGATCAAAGGGCTACGGCAAAATGCTTTTGCATTATGCTGCAGACTGGGCGAGAAAAGCCGGATTTGGCTCTGTCAGTCTTTCATCTGGCCTTCAGCGCAAAGACGCACACCGATTTTATACAGACAAAATGGGTTTTACTATTGAAAGCTACTTGTTCAGAAAGCAGGTGTAATCAAAAAAGACGCCTCTTCAGGCGTCTTTTGCTTTTAAAAGCCAAACTGTAAATTGGTATCTACAGAAACAATGGTGTACACACAAATAATCACAAAGAGATTAAGGACGACACCGAGCAGGCCGGGGCCTGTGCGCCCTCTCTTGATGAAAAGCTCAATAATGCCAAACGGAACGGCAGCCATGGCGAACGGAAGCATTTGATAGGAATAAAATGTGACATTGCTGATAATGGCCAAATTCAGCAAGAGCAGGGACAGAACCGCTGTCCCGACAGAGATCCAGCCGAATACATTGTGTTCTTTAAAAATTCTTACCAGTTCCATAATTCCACCTCGCCGACATTCGCTGATTTTACAGATTTGTTTTTCAGCATGCGCTGGATTTCCTTGGTTGGCCCTGTAACGACCGAACCGTATACATTGACACCGTTTTTCTCTACATAATCCAATCGGTTATCCACTTTCAGGTCTTTTCGTTTTGAAATGACCTGCGCCCATTTTTCGTGCTTGGACATGAACGTCAGGGCGTTGATAAACTGATCGCCATTTGACTTGCCTTTTGAATTAAGCGCAGCCAAGAACTTTGAATCCTTTCCAGGATAGCCAAGCGGCTCTGAGTAAGCTGTCTCATTTGTGTTTTTCTCCGTTTCAATTGCATTCCACAAAAAGCTCACATCATAGTCTTTGAACTTGTTATACACTTCTTTTGTCGGATATGCCCGGTCATATGAAAGATAGACCTCGGATACCGTTCCTTCAGGCAATGTCTTTAATGTTTTTTCTGCTTTTGCCGTTGTTTGTTCAGACGCATGTGATGGATGTGTAAAGTAATGGCCGGTTTTATTCACTTCTAAGTCATAATAGTTAACAGCCGGCGCCTTCACTTTATTATAAAACATCTCCACCCGTTCATTTCCCACTGCGACCGTCTTCGTGCCAATTTGTTTTTGCAGCGGGAATTCCGTATTCATGCCAAACAGCTTCACTTGGCTTTTCAAACCGGATGTATCAACAAGTACATTCGGCATGGTCAGGGCTACAGTGACTGCGGCGGTTTCCATAAACTCATTGCCGGTGCTGTGTTTACCTCCCATTCCGTAATAGAGGTAGCTTCCCAGCGTGCAAAACGGCAAAATCATTAAGGTCGAAATAACGGCTAGCACAGAAATTCGCAAATAAGACTTGCGTTTTCCATAGGCTAAAATCGCTTTTTGTTTTTCGGGACTGATGCTGACATCCCATTCGTTATCGTCCTCAAGCTCGCTGTCAATCAGCTCCTGATACACTTCGAGCTTCTCAAGTTCTTCCTCAAATGCGGTCATTTCCTGATCGCTCATTTCTCCGTTTTTATATTGATCAAAACGCTTTTTAAATTCTTCATTCATCATTAACACCTCTATTATAAAGTGCTTTCAGCCGCTGTCTGGCACGAAATAAAACACTTTTAAAATTCGCCTCTGAAATATTCATAATATGGGATGCTTCTTTGTAATTTAGCTCTTTTAAATAATATAGCGTTAAGGCCTCCCGATAATTATCGGGGAGCTCGGACATATAACCAGTCAGCACTTCCTTTATCTCTACCTGATGGGCAGGGCTCTGAACAGCATTTTGAAAGAGGCTTCCGATCAAATCATCAGAAATGGTTACTTCTTTCTTATGCTTTCTGACGTAATCAATGAAGGCGTTTCGCGCCACTTGAAAAAGCCAGGGCTTTACTTTGCTGTGATCATAGGAGTGAATGTGTATGTATGCCCGCATAAAGGTTTCCTGCAGCAAGTCTTCGGCAAGATGCTTGTCTTTTGTCATGGAGAGCAGGAACCTGTAAACATCATTCATGTACATTTGGTAAATTTCATCGATCGTCACTGCCTTTTCTCCCCTCTATGTTATACACGCATAAGAAAGGTTTAAAGTTGCACATTACATGCAAACGGCTTTTTTATACCTAATCAAACACCATTTATATATAGTAACCAAAAATGGCCGCAAAAGATAGTACTGAGAAATGTTTAACATTTTTACCAGCGGGGAATAGATAGTGAAAAAGTGAAGGAGTGGCACAATGGAATATACCAGTATAGCAGACACAGGATTCAAAGCCTCAAGAATCGGCCTTGGCACATGGGCAATTGGCGGAACCATGTGGGGAGGCACCGACGAAAAAACATCAATCAACACAATCCGCGCCGCTCTTGATCAGGGAATCACACTGATTGACACCGCGCCGGCTTACGGCTTCGGGCAGTCCGAGGAAATCGTCGGGAAGGCGATAAAGGAGCACGGCAAAAGAGACCAGGTGATTCTCGCAACGAAAACGGCTCTGGACTGGAAGAACGGCCAACTGTTCCGCCATGCGAACAGGGCGAGAATTATAGAGGAAGTCGATGATTCTTTGAAACGGCTTCAAACAGATTATATTGATCTTTATCAGGTGCATTGGCCCGATCCGCTTGTGCCAATTGAAGAAACGGCGGAAGTCATGAAG
Organism: Bacillus sp. N12A5; assembly: GCF_026790125.1. Taxonomy (NCBI): domain Bacteria; kingdom Bacillati; phylum Bacillota; class Bacilli; order Caryophanales; family Bacillaceae; genus Bacillus; species Bacillus sp. N12A5. The sequence goes on from NZ_JALAMR010000015.1 coordinate 41,110, forward strand.
GAATTATATGATGCTGGGAAAATCCGCGCGATTGGCGTCAGCAATTTTTCAGTTGAGCAAATGGATACATTTCGCGCCGCTGCACCGCTTCATACGATTCAGCCGCCCTATAATCTGTTTGAAAGAGAAATGGAAGAGAATGTCCTTCCGTACGCGGAAGACAAACAGATCACAACTTTATTATATGGCAGTCTATGCCGAGGGCTGTTAACAGGCAAAATGACAGAAGAGTATACATTTGAGGGTGATGATTTGCGTAATCATGATCCAAAATTTCAGAAGCCGCGGTTTAAAGAGTATCTTTCTGCTGTTAATCAATTGGATGAGCTGGCGAAGACACGCTATGGAAAATCAGTGATTCACTTAGCCGTCAGATGGATTTTAGATCAGCCGGGCGCGTCGATCGCCCTTTGGGGGGCAAGAAAGCCTGAGCAGGTAGAAGCTGTAGCTGAAATTACAGGCTGGACGCTAAGCAGCGAGGATCAAAAAGACATCGATACCATATTAAAAAATACGATATCAGACCCGGTCGGGCCGGAGTTTATGGCACCGCCGACCAGGGAGGAAATATAACAAAAGCTGAGGGCCGATCCTCAGCTTTTTGGCGTTTTAACCGGAGAAATCTTAAAAATTAGTACCAGGTAATAAAAAATATTGTTATAATAGATAGCAGAAAGAATCATTGATTACGGCAAAGGAAGTGCGATATGTATAAGTTTTGTGCAAATGTTCTAAAAGCTATTCTTTCTCTACGCGGAGGAGTGAAGGTATATAACAAAGAAAACCTTCCGGCAGATTCAGGTTTTGTCATCGCGTGTACTCACTCGGGCTGGGTTGATGTTATCACTCTCGGAGTCGGGATTCTTCCTTATCAAATTCATTACATGGCAAAAAAAGAGCTGTTTCAAAATAAATGGATCGGCGCTTTTCTGAAAAAAATTCATGCCTTTCCGGTAGATCGGGAAAATCCCGGGCCAAGCAGTATTAAAACACCGATTAAGCTGCTGAAAGAAGGAGAGATTGTCGGCATCTTTCCAAGCGGAACAAGAACCTCTGAGGACGTGCCTTTGAAAAGAGGCGCGGTGACAATTGCGCAAATGGGAAAAGCGCCGCTCGTTCCCGCTGCTTATAAAGGGCCTTCAAGCGGAAAGGAATTGTTCAAGAAAGGAAAAATGAAGCTCATTATCGGTGAGCCTCTGCAGCAAGCTGATTTTGCCCACCTGCCGTCAAAGGAAAGACTGGCAGCGATGACAGAGGCCTTGAATAACAGTATTAAAGAGCTCGAAAAGAAACTGGAGCAGCTATAATCCATCAGTCCTGCCACACACTGGTTTCCCGATTGTTAATAAGTTCCTCTTCAATGAGCTATACTAATTGAGGAATTGATTATTGGGAAAGGTTACAGAAAATGAAAAAAATCATTGTAGTAGGGGCTGGAATTCTGGGAGCGTCAACAGCATATCAGTTAGCCAAAATGGGGGCCGAGGTTCTTGTGATCGATCGGAAAGATAAGGGACAGGCCACCTATGCAGCAAAAGGCATTATTTGTCCGTGGCTGTCACCGAGGCAAAATCAGGCGTGGTACAGGATGGCAAGGGCAGGGGCACACTTTTATCCCTGTTTCATAGAGGAGCTCAGAAAAGAAGGCGGGAAAGAAACAGGTTATGCTCCTGTTGGTGCTTTGAGTATTCATCATGAGAAAGAAAAGATTGAGAAAATTGAAAAACGGGTGCAAGAACGTAAACGAGCTGCCCCGGAAATCGGTGAGATTTCTTTTCTTTCTGGAATAAAAACCGCCCGCATGTTTCCGCTGCTGGCTAAACAATACCATTCCATTCATATAAGCGGCGCCGCCCGAGTAGACGGCGAAGTGCTCCGAGATGCATTAGTGCGTTCTGCTCAAAGAATGGGCGCCGTTTTTTTAACAGGCGATGCGAAGCTCCAATATCATTCGAAACGAGTGACAGGAGTAACCGTCGGTGATGATCGTTATGCTGCTGACGAGGTGATTGTTTGTGCCGGTGTATGGGCAGACGAGTTGCTGGCGCCTTTAGGCATTCGTTTTAAAGTAAGTGTGCAAAAAGCGCAAATCATATATGTGCAGATTCCGGAGGCAAACGATATAGACACTTGGCCTGCTGTGATGCCGCCTTCTAAGGAATATCTGTTAGCTTATGCTGATAATAGAGTGGCTATCGGAGCGACTCGTGAAGATCATATAGAAGGACATGATGTGCGGATAACGGCTGGCGGGCTGCAGGAATTGTTGAACAAAGGTTTAGAAATGGCCCCGGGTTTAGCTAACAGCACCTTTCTAGAGGCAAGAGTCGGCTTACGTCCTTTTACACCAGGTGATGTGCCGGTCATCGGACCTCTTCCCGGCTGGGAAGGGATAATAGCAGCAAATGGCCTTGGATCGTCCGGCCTGACAATGGGACCCTATATGGGACAACAGCTGGCGAAGATGGCTCTCAAAATGGAAGTAGATATCAATTTAAAGGATTATGATATCAAAAAAGCAGCAGAAGTTCAGTGAACATCTGCTGCTTTTTTTGTTTTAAATGTTTGACAATGACAGCTGATCCTCAGGCAGTGCTTTAAGTGAGCCATCATTGTTTAACACATTGCGCCATGTATAACGCGGTTCATAACCAAGGATCTTTTTCGCTTTATCGATTGCCATCAGTGTTTCATAACCTTTTATATCTCTCTTTAAAGAGACATCTGGGAAAAACCGCTTAACTAAGTCTTCGCTCGGTTCTTTCATAATGGTATCCGGTGCAGTAATATGGAAGACATCATTTCCGAGATTGTTTTTTTCGACTGCAAGAAGGCAAGCCTGTGCAGCATCTCTGACATCACAATAGGCCCATGCATTTTTCTTTTGAATATCCTTTTGCTGCTCGTTCCAGTGCATGCCGGGAATTTTTTCGTACTCATCGGGCTCATATATATTCGCAAAACGAAGAGAGACAATTTGTGTATTGGTAAGCTTTGAATACATGTCTGAGAGGATTTCAGTCAGCCGTTTCGCCATGGCGTACGATGATTTTACGATCGTCGGGTGCTCCTCGTCTACAGGAAGGTAGCTGAGCTCTTTCGGGACAAACGGATATCCCAGCACCGTTTCACTTGAAGCCCATACCAGCTTAGGGATCTTAAAATCTTTACAGGCTTCCAGCACATTAAAATTGACGAGCATATTATTTTCAAATATCGCTTGGGAGGTATTCCTGACATCGGTCGGAATATTCCCGAGGTGGACCACGGCATCACAGCCCATAATAAGCTGACATACCTGGCCATAATCCCGCAAATCTGCTTGAATAAATTTTTTCGATGCTGATTCTTCTCTTAATAATCGATCTGACGCTGTCACATCATGGCCGGCCTCCAATATTGCTCTTACGGCCCAACGCCCTATTTTGCCTGCTGCTCCAGTTACGACTACTTTCATGTTTTCACTCCTTTTTCTCGCTGTTAAATGGAATTCAGTCCCTGATTAGAATTCCCGGGGATTGCGGTTTTATTAGCAGCAGTTTTCAGAATAGGGAGGTTAACACAAAACATAATAAAAAAGACACCTCCATAAAAGGTGCCTTTTTACATTACGCTTCTTTCGGTTCTCCGGCTTCGATCAGCTCTTCTATCGCGAGCTTTTTCACTTCGATATAAGCGACGTGGTGGCCGTCGATTTCGTTAATGATAAATTCACAGCCTTCTTCGATGATAGAATCGTCTTTTTCAACATCATATTTTTGGGTAAGGAACCAGCCGCCGATCGTATCGACTTCTTCGTTCTCTAAATGAATGCCGAGCAGGTCATTTACTTGGTCGATTAACACTTTCCCGTCAAGAATGTAATGGTCTTCGCCGATTTTGCGGATTTCGTTAATTTCATCAATATCAAATTCATCGCGGATTTCGCCGACGATTTCTTCGATAATGTCTTCAACCGTCACAAGCCCCGCAGTCCCGCCGTATTCATCAGACAGGATGGCCATGTGGACTCTTTCTTTTTGCATTTTGACAAGCAAATCTTGGATCGGCGCAGATTCAATAACATGAATGATCGGGTTGACGAATTGAGAAATGGTTGAATCAACAGAAACCTCGCCGCTGATGCAGGCGGTCAGCACTTCTTTAATATTAATAACCCCGATAATGTTATCTTTATCGCCTTCTTCCACTGGGTAACGGGTATATTTTTCAATCTGAATGATGTCCATCATCTCAGAAATCTTGATATCATGCGGAAGACTGACAATCTCGGTCCGCGGAATCATAATTTCTTTCGCGAGCCTGTCGTCGAATTCAAAGATTTTATTCACATATTTAAACTCTGACTGGTTAATTTCACCGCTTTTATAGCTTTCAGATAAAATGATTCGCAGCTCTTCTTCAGAGTGAGCCAGTTCGTTTTCTGAAACAGTTTCCAGGCCAAATGCTTTTGTCAATAACCGTGCGGAATTGTTCAAAAGCCAAATGAACGGGAACATAATGCGGTAAAACCAAATCAGCGGTTTCGCAAACAGCATAGACACTGCTTCCGCCTTTTGGATAGCGACTGTCTTAGGTGCAAGTTCTCCGACAACAACGTGCAGGAACGTAATAATGGCATACGCAAAAATAAACGATATGACATGTGAAAGGGATCCTGGAACGTTCATTTGTACGAAAAGCGGGTGAAGCAGCCTTTCAATCGTTGATTCACCTAAAACCCCTAATCCGATGGAAGTCAATGTAATTCCGAGCTGACACGCAGATAAATATTCATCAAGATGCGTGGTCACTTTTTTTACGGCTATTGCTGCTTTATTTCCTTCCGCGATCAGCTGATCAATCCGTGAGCCTCTGATTCTGATAATGGCAAACTCAGATGCCACGAAAAATGCCGTCAGGGCGATTAAAACAGCGACTAAAATCAAATTCACTATGTCCAATTAGAACCTTCACTCTAGCAATGAGAATGAAGGTAACACCTCCTGTTAGATAAATTAGTTTTAACGTAACAGCAGCATAAATGATTGGAACACGGCGAGCTTTTCAGGCGGGAGCTTGCTTTTCAGCTTGTCACGATCCTCAGGCTTCAGCCGTTCAAACCGATGCAAGATTCCGGAGATGTTTTGATTCATATGATCAATTTCTAATGCCAGATTTCCAATTTCATCATCAAGTTTAGCTGAAGAGGGAAACTGGTTCTCCAGTCGATCTTTTATATCGGACAGGGCCAATCGCTGCTTCTTGCAATCTACAATAAATATGAGTCGTTTGAGTGCATTTTCATCGTAGTAACGGTAATTTGAACAGGATCTGGCCGGCGTAAGCAGACCGAGATTTGTATAATAATCAACTGTTCGTTTCGTTACTCCGGCAAGTGCCGCTAGTTCACTGATGCGATAAGTCTCAGCCCCATCTATATCCCTCCCAACCATCACGTTATAGTTATGAGAATAGTTTAATATATGAAGGGTGTCTTGCACAAGTTTATTGTTTTTTGCCAGACGGGGGCCGGAGCTGTGGAATTCATATTCTGATTGAAGTAACATGTAAAGATAGAATTTTCAAATTTTTGATGGAGAAGGGACAGATGAAATTGGCTGGGTTATCCCGGGAAATTGAAGAGAACTTAAATAAAGGATCATGGATTCGCAAGCTGTTTGATGAAGGCGCAAGACTAAAGAAAGAGTACGGGGATGACCAGGTATTTGATTTCTCAATCGGCAATCCGGTTGTTGAACCGCCTGAAGCTTTTAAGAGGGCATTAATAGAGGAGGCCGAAAAAGGCAATCACGGATACATACAAAACCAAGGGCTCCCCGCTGCAAGAGAAAAAGTTGCGCAATTTCTGGAGTCCCGTTTTGCAGCCGAGTTCTTGGCAGAACGTGTCGTCATGACGGTGGGCGCGGGCGGCGCATTAAATGTCGCGCTCAAAAGTATCGTAAACCCTGGTGAGGAGGTCATTATTCTCGCGCCTTATTTTGCCGAGTATAAATTATACATTGAGAACTACGGGGGAAAGGCTGTCAGCTGCCCGTTGACGGCCCGGTTTGAGATTGATATTGAAGCGGTAAGGCAATCGATCACTCCACAGACGAAAGGGCTGATTCTCAATACACCGCATAACCCCACAGGCACTGTTCTCAGCCAGAAAAATATAGACGATTTAGGCGCTTTATTAAAAGAAATAGAAGAGAAGAGCGGCCAGCCGATTTATGTGCTGTTTGATGAACCGTACAGTCAATTAATCTATGATGAAGAGCTGGCAAATCCGTTTCAATCGTACCATCGTGTGATATTGGCCAGCTCATTCAGTAAAGATCTCGGCATAGCCGGGGAGCGGCTCGGGTATATCGGATTGGACAGCCGAATGCCGGATGCGGACCTTTTGATCAACGCTTTTGTGTATTGTAATCGAACGCTTGGATTTGTGAATGCCCCTGTCATGATGCAGCGGGCTGTGGCAAGAATGGATGATTTAAGAGTAGACGCAAGCGCTTATAAAGAGCGCAGGGATTTAATGGTCGACATTTTAAAAGAAGCCGGTTTTGAATTTGAAATGCCGAAGGGTGGTTTCTTTGTTTTTCCGAAATCGCCAATTGAAGATGAAGTCGCCTTTTGCGTGCATGCCGCCCAAAAATACAGACTATTAATCGTGCCGAGCAGCGGTTTTGGAATGAAAGGGCACTTCCGTTTGTCCTTCAGCGTGCCAATCGAGCAGATCAAAAAGTCACGGGATATTTTTGTATCCTTATATAAAGATTTTGTGTAGGAAAGCAAAGAAAAAGAAAACGGCTTTGAATGCTGTTTTCTTTTTTTTAATATCCACAAAATCTCTCAATTAAAGCCTGCCCCATGACAAAAGTCTAAAAATTAGAAATCATTTTTGGAATGAGTTGTGTTACAATAAAATATACAATTTATAATCAAACTTTGACTTGGAGGTGGTATGATGGGGCCCTCTGCTTAGGCAACAATACACCGCGTACCTCAATGTTAAGGAAAAATGATTATATCAGGAGGTGACTCCTTATCCTTTAAAGAGGGGATAAGGTTAAATGGACGATATTGACAGTCTGATTTTAATTGGTGTGCTCATTGCTTTAACTGCGTTTTTCGTTGCAAGCGAGTTTGCGATTGTTAGAGTAAGGAGATCCAGAATTGATCAGCTTATAACAGAAGGAAACAAACGGGCGATACTCGCAAAGCGTGTCATTACAGATTTGGATGAATATTTATCTGCATCCCAGCTGGGCATTACATTGACATCAATCGGACTCGGGGTGCTGGGGGAGCCGGCATTTGAACGGCTGCTGCATCCATTGTTTGTGCCGCTGGACCTGCCGGAATCGGTTTCACATGCGGTCTCTTTTGCGGTTGCGTACGGCTTGATTACATTCCTGCACGTTGTTGTAGGTGAGCTGGCCCCGAAAACGGTCGCGATTCAAAAGGCAGAGCAGCTGACCTTGCTGATTGCGGGTCCATTGCGTTTATTCTATCTGCTCCTGTTTCCGTTTATTTGGATCCTCAATGGATCGGCGCGGCTTTTATGCGGCATGTTCGGTTTGAAGCCTGCGTCAGAACATGACGGGTCCCATTCTGAGGAAGAACTGAGAATGCTGTTGTCTGAGAGTTTAAAAAACGGAGAGATTAATCCGTCTGAATATAAATATGTGAATAAGATTTTTGAATTTGATAACCGGATCGCTAAAGAAATTATGATACCGCGGAAGGAAATGGCCACTGTGTCAACAGAGATGACGATGGCCGAGATGCTTGACGTCATGCTGAAGGAAAAATACACGCGCTGGCCTGTCACAGACGGGGACAAAGACAGTGTCATCGGTTTGGTCAATACGAAGCATTTGTTTTCTGATTTGCTGTTTATGACAGAAGAGGAACGAATGAAGATGACAATCCATCCGTATATCCGGCCGGTAATTGAAGTGATGGAAACCATCCCGGTTCATGATTTGCTGATTAAAATGCAGCGCGAACGCATTCATATGGCCATATTGTCGGATGAATACGGAGGAACCTCGGGACTTGTGACGACAGAGGATATTCTTGAGGAAATTGTCGGCGAGATCAGAGATGAATTTGATGAAGACGAACAGCCGGTAATCCAACAGCTCGGCGAACGCCATTATGTGATGGATGGAAAGGTTCGGATCGATCAGGTGAACAGCCTTCTTGGCGCAGCAATTCACGAAGATGTCGATACGATCGGCGGGCTGGTATTGAAAGAAAACATCGATATTGAGGCTGGTGAATCCATCCGCATCGGTTCATATACGATAAAGGTGCTGAAGATGGACGGCCGATTAATCAAGCAAATCGATATAAAAGAAGAAGCCGGCAGTACAGCCGGGATGACGGCACACCACACGCTGCCGCTGCCCGAGCCCGTGATGCTGAACAGTGCAACCTTGAGCGAGAAATAAGCTCAAGGTTTTTTTTACGTTGCGATTGTCCAGCCGCACCAAAATGCCAAAAGCGACCCGCAAAGCGTCAGGGCGATATACAGGATGCTTTCCATTATGCGTTTGGCCAGCAAGAGCTGAACACTTTCAACACTGAAAGTGGAAAAGGTCGTAAAGGCGCCGAAAAATCCCGTGCCGATGATGAGGGAGGCCGAAGCATTTGTAACGTGAAGCCCTGTAAACATTCCGAGCCCGAGAGCTCCGACAATATTCACCGTTAATATGCCAATGGGCAGGATGAGGCCTTTGGTTTTGGCGGTTATGACATTGCCAAGCCAAAAGCGCAGTATCGCCCCAAGTCCGCCCGCTATGAAAATACCCGCTAGTGTCACTTTTCCTGCAGCCCCTTTCTTGGCTGGATGCCTGCTATACGCCGTCCCGCCAGAACGCCAATCAGCGCAAGAACGATTCCTGATATCAAAGAGGCTGCCATATACAAAACAGCCAGTGTGGATTGTGCCTGCAAAAGCATCACTGTTTCTTTAGAAAACGCAGACATTGTTGTAAAGCCGCCGCAAAAGCCGGTGCCTAAAAAAGCTGACAGCAGAGACCGTTTTGCCTTGATCATAAAATAGCCGGTCAGAATGCCTAATAGAAGGCTGCCAGCCGCGTTTTCCAGCCAGGTTGCTGCCGGGAATGGACCGGTGTGTAACCATATGTTTAATCCGTATCGGAGGCAGGCGCCAAGCGCGCCTCCAATAAAAACCGCGCTATATATTTTCATGTTTGCCATCCTTTTTGATGAAATCCGGGTAGTCTGTTACGATGCCATCCACACCCATGGCTTGTAATTTTGCTGCTGCCTTTTGATTATTGACTGTCCATGCAAATACTTTTAAGCCGCTTTTATGGACGGAAGCAATCATTAGCCGATTGAGGCGTGTGTATTTAATATTGACATAGTTTGCGATAGATTGGCAGGCCTTCAGCTGATTTCTGGACAGCATGCCAAAATTGGGCCTTGTAATGACCGCTGTCGGAATCGATGGATAAAGCTCATGGAACCTCTGGACGGAGCGGAACTGAAAGGATTGGACAATATTGTTGGCAGAAAAAGAAAATTGCCCTAACAGCTGTCCTACTTCTTCTTCAATTCCGACTTGAGATGGATGGCCTTTTAATTCAATTAAAAAGCCGATTTTTTTGTGATAGCGCTTGAGCACCGCTTCCAAGGTTGGAATACGCTCTCCCTGAAAAGCGGGGCCGTACCAGCTTCCGGCATCGAGTTTCTGCAATTCTTCCAATGTAAAATCTTTAACAAAACCAGATCCGTTTGTTGTGCGGTCAACCCTGTCATCGTGAATCACAACAATCTGCCTGTCTTTTGTAAGCTGGACGTCCAGTTCAATCATATCTGCATTCATTTTCGCCGCAAGGTCAAACGCGGCCATTGTATTTTCCGGAGCGTAGCCGGATACTCCGCGATGGGCAATGGTGTACAAGCTTAGTCAGCTCCTCGTATGGGCATTTCTGTTATTGTATCAAATCCATATATGCGGGGCGATACAAACTGGTGAATTTTTTCTGCCAGATCGGAATGGTCCGGGCTGAGAACTGCGTATAACTAAAAAAAGACACCCAGCGCATAAGAGCATATTCCGCCAGAAAATTAGGTCTTTCGACATGTTCACAACAAATTTTGATCCATTATAATAGCAAAAAAGGAGGCGAGATCATGGGTAAAGGGAGAATTCGAGTGGAGGAAAGAATTAAAGCCGAAACGGATGCTGAAATGCAAAAAGCAACTCTCCTTGATCAGACACAAACGAAAAAAAGTAAGTGACTGTCCCTATTGAATCTGGCTGATAAATGAATTGAGAACTGGCCCCGGCGTTCCGCCGGGGTTTTGTGCTGCAAAAAGACATTTACATGAGCATCTTTACGAATCTTTTAGTATAATAAACAATCGATTGGGATAGAGGGGAGACTGTTATGCCAGATTATCTGCAGCAATATATCACGCTTGATAACATCATACAAATCGGCATCAGCTTGGCGATTTTGCTGGTGTTTCTTATACTTAGAAAATTGTTCACAAGATATTTCTTTAACCTCCTGTTTAATTTGACAAACCGCCCGAAAACAGAAATTTTTAAACAGGTGGTTCTGGCGTTTGACAAGCCGGCCAGATGGTTTTTTGTTGCCTTGGGGCTGTTTTTAGCGATCCGTTATTCACCGTTTTTTGATGAGCAAATGCCGGTCATCAGTAAAATATACCGTTCCCTGATTGTGGCGCTATTGTCCTGGGGGCTTTGTAATTTGACCGCCACGTCGTCGTTTATCTTCCATAAGGTGAATCAGCGCTTCGAGCTTGACATGGATGACATTCTGGCGCCGTTTTTATCTAAATTGCTACGTTTTGTCATCATTGCGCTCAGTGTCAGTGTGATCGCTCAGGAATTCAATTATGATGTCAACGGATTTGTAGCTGGCCTAGGTCTTGGCGGACTTGCCTTTGCGCTTGCCGCGAAGGATACGATCAGCAACTTCTTCGGCGGGATCATTATTATTACTGAGAAGCCGTTTACGATCGGTGACTGGGTGGAGACGTCAACGGTAACCGGATCAGTGGAGGATATTACCTTCAGGAGCACGAGGTTCAGAACCGCGCAGGGGGCGCTTGTAACGGTGCCGAACTCTACGCTGTCGATGGAAGCGATCACGAACTGGACAAGAATGACCAAACGCCAGATTACGTTTTCCATCCATGTATCCTATGCTACGCCGATTGAGAACCTAGAACGGGCCATTCGTTCTCTCAGGACAATGCTCTTGGAGCATGAAGGTGTTGATAATGAAACGATCATGGTCAACTTTGATACGTTTGCTGACAGCTATTACAATTTATTTTTCAACTTCTATACAAAAACAACAGTTTGGGCTGAAAACCTCGATATCAGAGAGGACATCAACTATAAAATCATTGACATCCTCGGTGCAGAAGGTGTCGAGTTTGCATATCCCGGCCAAATGGTTGTTGTAAAGCAAAAGCACCAAAACGATCCGTTTCAAGTGAATCTTAATAAAGAAGAAAAGGAACGGGCTTAAAAGGGAAAGACTTCGTCTGATAAAGGCGGAGTCTTTTTCGTGGTAAAATAAGAGAAAAAAGGCGGTGTTAAATTGGAAGCATTCAGAAATATTCTACAGGAAGCGCAGCGAATTGTCGTGCTGACCGGAGCGGGAATGAGCACAGAATCAGGAATTCCCGACTTTCGTTCAGCAGGAGGCATTTGGACGGAGGATGCCTCAAGAATGGAAGCGATGAGCCTTGATTATTTTTTAAGCCATCCGCGTCTGTTTTGGCCTAAATTCAAAGAATTGTTCCAGATGAAAATGAGCGGCAGCTTTGAACCGAATGAAGGGCACTTGCTGTTAGCTGAGCTGGAGAAGCAAGGAAAACAGGTCGATCTCTTTACGCAAAACATTGACGGGCTTCATAAAAAAGCCGGGAGCAGACATGTATACGAACTGCACGGCTCTATCCAAACAGCAGCTTGTCCGGCATGCGGCGCCCGATATGAGCTTCCGCATTTACTTGAGCATGAGGTGCCGGAGTGTACGGCGGCCGCCAAAGATGGCGGGATATGCGGAACGGTATTAAAAACCGATGTTGTTCTTTTTGGCGATGCGGTCCTGCACTTTGACACTCTTTATGAAAAGCTGGATCAAGCTGATCTTTTATTGGTCATTGGCACGTCTCTTGAAGTCGCTCCGGCGAGATTTGTGCCTGAGGACGCCAGCCGGATTCCCGGCATGAAGAAAGTCATCATTAACCTTGAGCCAACGTATTGCGACAGCTTGTTTGACATGGTCATCCACCAAAAAATTGGAGAGTTTGCCCGAAGTTTGGGAATAAAAAAGTGAGGCCGCACTTATGGCCTCACTTTTTTATTCGTGAACAGGAATCATTGTATCCTCTAACACACCGAAGGAATAGCCTTTTTCTTTCAGTTTATTGATTAGCACCGGCAGCGCATTTACTGTAGCAGGAAGATCATGCATAAGAATCACATATGGGCGGCTGGAATGGCTGTGTTCCATATTCTCAAGCTGCTGTAATACGGCCGTCACATATTTTGAATTCCGGTATTTCCAGTCCATGCTGTCAATCGTCCAATCCCAGTATACAAAACCGTCTTTTTCTAGATTGCGGATTTGTGAGGCGGTCAGTGACGGCTTGCTCCCGTAGGGTGTTCTGACGAGGTCGGTTTTATATCCTGTAATGTCCTGCAGCGTGTCACGCGCCTCCTGCATTTCTTTTAACGGAGATGTCGGTGTTTGATAGAACAACTTATTATTATGGGTGACGCCGTGTAAGCCGAGCGCATGGCCTTCTTTTTCTGACCTTTTCACAGCTTGTTTGAATTCGTTCATCCGCGGTGACAGCATAAAAAATGTCGCTTTAACATCAGCGCTTTTCAGTACGTCAAGCAAGCGGTTTGTAAAGGCTGACGGGCCATCATCAAAGGTTAAGTAAACCGTCTTATCTCCCATTGTTTGCTTTGTCTGCAGATGTTTGATCAGCAGATCGGGGGAGTCATTTTTGAGTTTCAGGCTTTTCTTCTCATCACGAAGCTGGCCGTTTGTTGTGACAGTGACTTCCTTTGCTTTTGTTGAACTATTGGAATAACCCAGTATCACCATAAGCAAAAGCAGCACACATAAAACTGCTAAACTTGCAAATTTAAAAGCAAGCGAAACGGCAGAAGGAGAAGCGTCTCCTCTCGTTTGTCGCATAACAATCTCTCCATTGGCATAAAATCTCTACATAACGCTGTACAGCAGGCAGCTTATGAAGATGCCATATGTTAACAACCTATGTATTACCAGTCAAGTATACAGGAACAAAACTGGAAAGAACATAGAAAATTTGTCGAAATGTCAGATTTTAAGGAAAAAATAAACTCCTTCCCGCTATAGATCTCTTGATCTTTCTGTTTTTCAGTTTGTCCAGTATGGTAGAATAAGTGACAATGACAGCTTGAAAGACATCAGGGAAATCTCGAAAAGGGAGGGCTTTTATGAAGGTTCTAGTCAATGGCCAGCTGATCCCGCGCAGCGAAGCATCAATTGATTTGGAGGATCGCGGTTATCAGTTTGGTGACGGTATCTATGAGGTTATCAGAGTGTACAAAGGCGTATTGTTCGGTTTGCGCGAGCATGTGGAGCGTTTTTTCAGAAGTGCTGCCGAAATCGGAATTTCACTGCCGTTCAGCAGAGAAGATCTTGAGTGGGACCTGCAAAAGCTTGTACAAGAGAATGCGGTCAGTGAGGGAGCGGTATATATTCAGACAACAAGAGGTGTTGCGCCGCGAAAACACCAATATGAAGCAGGCCTTGAGCCGCAGACTACGGCTTACACATTTACTGTGAAAAAACCGGAGCAAGAGCAGGCATACGGAGTGGCAGCCATTACCGATGAGGACCTTCGCTGGCTGAGATGTGACATTAAGAGTCTGAATTTACTGTATAATGTCATGGCGAAGCAAAAAGCCTATGAAGCGGGGGCATTTGAATCCGTTTTATTAAGAGACGGCATTGTTACAGAAGGCACATCCTCTAACGTTTATGCCGTTATCAACGGGACGGTGCGAACACATCCGGCTAACCGGCTCATTCTCAATGGAATTACACGGATGAAGATTTTAGAGCTAATTGAAAAGAACGGGATCGAGCTTGATGAGAAGCCTGTCAGTGAGGAAGAGCTGAGACAGGCGGAAGAGATCTTTATTTCGTCAACGACAGCAGAGATCATTCCGGTCGTGACGCTTGATGGAGAGTCGGTAGGAAGCGGTAAACCCGGACCGGTGACAAAACAGCTTCAGGCTGCTTTTCAGGAAAGCATCCAGCAGGCCGCAAGCATTTTATAGTAAGGCATAAAAAAGAGCCCGCTTTGCAGGGACTGACCCCCGTTTTT
>NZ_JALAMR010000016.1:0-237560 GCF_026790125.1 Bacillus sp. N12A5
ATCTTGAATTCTTTGGTATAGTGCTGAAAGTGTTGTCCTTTTCGCGCCATAAAAAATCCCCTCCAAGTATAGTGTAACAGCCACTTTTGAAAAGTGGGCTTTTTACACTGTCTACTTAGAGGGGATAATATCAGACGCCCGGTCTTTTTTGTTATTTCGTTTCTCGATGCAGGGTATATTTCTTTAAACGCGGTGAATATTTTTTCAGTTCTAAACGGTCTGGATTGGTGCGTTTATTTTTTGTTGTGATGTAGTTTCGGTCTCCCGTTTCAGTGCAGGCTAAAGTAACATTGACTCTCATTATAAACATCTCCTTATAAAGCGTAATGATTACGTTTTATTATACAACGTAATCACAGATTGTCAAATCAGAGCTCTTGGCCTCTGATCCGCGGAACATTTATCTCTAAAAAATCATACGCCGCCACGCTGTTTGGGAAAACGTCTGCCGCTTCCTTTTGCAGCTCCAAAGAGGCATCTCCCTGATATCTGGCGCTGATATGGGTTAAAATCAGCTGCTTCGCCCCGGCTTCTTTCGCTGTAACGGCCGCTTGTTCCGTGGTACTGTGAAAATAATCATAAGCAAGTTTCCTGTCTTCCTTTGCAAAGGTTGCTTCATGAACAAGCACATCACAATCCCGTGCAAGCTCTTTTAACTTATCACTTACTCTCGTATCTCCAGAAAACACCACAGCCCTTCCCTTTTTAGGAGCCTCTAAAAAATCAATTCCATTGATGATGCGCCCGTCTTCAAGCGTTACCGTTTCACCTTTTTTGATTTTTTGGTACACAGGCCCAGGCGGGATGTTCATGTCCTTTAGTAAATCCGCCTTTAAGGAACCAGGCACGTCTTTTTCCTGCACGCGGTATCCGAAGGCTTCCACTCCATGAATAACGGATACTGCTGTGACAATAAACTGCTCGTCTTCAAACACGATTCCTTCTTCGATTTCCTGGATCACAAGCGGATATGTCAAATGGGTTTTCGTAACGGCTAGGCTTGTTTCAATAAACGCCTTAATCCCTTTAGGCCCGTACACTGTCAGCTCGTCCTCTCCGCCTTGAAAGGAACGGCTCCCCAGAAGCCCCGGAAGCCCGTATACATGATCGCCGTGCATATGGGTAATGAAGATTTTTTCTATTTTACGAGGTTTAATCGTTGTATGTAAAATTTGATGCTGTGTGGCTTCCCCGCAGTCAAACAGCCATATCGAACGCCTTTCTTCAAGCAATTTTAATGCGACCGACGTTACGTTTCTCGCCTTGGCGGGAATGCCGGCTCCCGTCCCTAAAAAAAGTAATTCCACATTTCCTTCCTCCTACTAGAACCAGATACCTACAAGAATACAGGATCAAGCGCAAAATGTGAATCTTGCCTCTATAAGGAACAATCCTTTCGTTCTAAAAACATTTTTACGGCATTCTGCAAAAAAAGGGCTTAAATGTTTGCTTTCGTTGAATTTTAGATTTAAAATGAAGGAAATATACGGGGTGTACTAAAATAAAGCTTCGAATAAAGTGAGGTACTTTTAGTGAAAACAAACCAACAACCAAAAGCAGTAATTGTCATATTCGGTGCAACGGGAGATTTAGCAAAACGAAAACTGTATCCGTCTATTCACCGTTTATATCAAAACGGACAAATCGGAGAAGAGTTTGCAGTTGTAGGAGTTGGAAGAAGACCTTGGTCTAATGAGGATCTTCGCCAAACCGTTAAAACATCTGTTTCCTCATCTGCAGATAAACATATAGATGATTTCACGTCTCATTTTTACTATCACCCGTTCGACGTGACAAATCCTGGCTCTTATCAAGAGCTAAACGTATTGCTTAACCAGCTGGAAGATACATATCAAATTCCGAACAACAGAATGTTCTACCTGGCAATGGCTCCTGAATTCTTCGGGACAATTGCAAAAACATTAAAATCAGAAGGTGTTACAGCAACAACAGGCTGGTCCCGCCTTGTCATTGAAAAGCCGTTTGGCCATGATCTGCCAAGCGCACAGGCACTGAACAAAGAAATTCGCGAAGCATTTACGGAAGATCAAATTTACCGAATCGACCATTATTTAGGAAAACAAATGGTTCAGAACATTGAAGTCATTCGATTTGCCAATGCGATTTTTGAACCGCTTTGGACAAACCGCTACATTTCAAATATTCAAATCACATCTAGCGAGTCACTAGGCGTTGAAGACCGCGCAAGATATTACGAAAAATCAGGCGCTCTTCGCGACATGGTGCAAAACCATATTATGCAGATGGTTGCCCTTCTTGCAATGGAGCCGCCGATCAAATTGAACACAGAAGAAATCCGAAGCGAAAAAGTGAAGGTGCTGAGAGCGCTTCGTCCTATTGCAAAAGAAGAAGTCGATGAGTACTTTGTTCGCGGACAATATCAAGCCGGTGAAATTGACGGTGTACCGGTTCCTGCTTATACAGATGAAGATAATGTCGCTCCTGATTCCAATACAGAAACCTTTGTTGCAGGCAAGCTCTTGATCGACAACTTCAGATGGGCTGGTGTGCCATTCTATATCCGCACCGGAAAAAGAATGAAAGAAAAGTCCACCAAAATCGTCGTTCAATTTAAAGACATTCCGATGAATCTGTACTACGGCAATGAAAACAACATGAATCCGAACTTACTCGTCATCCATATTCAGCCTGACGAAGGCATTACGCTTTACTTAAACGCTAAAAAGCTTGGCGGAGCGGCACACGCACAGCCTATCAAACTCGATTACTGCAGCAACTGCAATGACGAGTTGAATACCCCTGAAGCGTATGAAAAATTAATTCATGACTGTCTTCTTGGCGATGCAACAAACTTTGCACATTGGGATGAAGTTGCCCTTTCCTGGAGCTTTGTCGATTCCATTTCTGAAACATGGGCAGCTAACAAAACCTTATCTCCTAACTACGAATCAGGCTCAATGGGACCGAAAGAATCAGATGATCTTTTGGCGAAAGACGGCTTGCATTGGTGGAATATCTAATAAGAAAAAAGCCGAAAATGCTTGTAAGCATTTTCGGCTTTTTTCAGCTGTCAACGACATTTGACTGCCAAATCACTCAGGCCTTCTATAATAATAAAACCCCCGAAGCTCTAGAGCTTCGGGGGTTTTTACTGATTACTTCATCCATTCAGTATGGAAAATACCTTCTTTATCAGTACGCTCATAAGTATGGGCGCCAAAGTAGTCACGCTGTGCTTGGATAAGGTTTGCAGGCAGTACAGCTGTACGGTAGCTATCATAGTATGCTAATGCACTAGAGAATGATGGCACCGGCACACCTTGGGCAACTGCAAGTGAAATCACTTGGCGAAGCGCTCCTTGGTAGCTTTCTACAATATTCTTGAAGTAGCTGTCAAGAAGCAGGTTATCAAGCTCAGGTTCACGATCGTAAGCTTCTTTGATCTTCTGAAGGAATGCCGCGCGAATGATGCAGCCGCCGCGGAAGATCATAGCGATTTCGCCATATTTCAGATCCCAGTTATATTCTTCAGAAGCAGCTTTCATTTGGGCAAATCCTTGCGCGTAAGAACAGATTTTACTCATGAACAGCGCTTTTCTGACTGCTTCAATCAGCTCTTCTTTATTTTCCGTAACAGGCTTCACTTCTGGTCCTGATAGAAGGCCGCTTGCTTTCACACGCTCTTCCTTCATAGCTGAAATAAAGCGCGCGAATACAGACTCAGTAATAATCGGAAGCGGAACACCTAAGTCTAGTGCGCTTTGGCTTGTCCATTTTCCTGTTCCTTTTTGGCCTGCTTTATCAAGAATCACATCAACAAGCGGTTTGCCTGTCTCTTCGTCTTTTTTCGTAAAGATGTCAGCTGTAATCTCAATCAGGTAGCTGTCAAGCTCGCCTTTATTCCATTCAGCGAAAACTTCGTGAAGCTCATCAGCTGAAAGGCCCAGCACCTGTTTCAGAATGAAGTAAGATTCAGAGATCAGCTGCATATCTCCGTATTCAATACCATTGTGCACCATTTTTACGTAATGGCCGGCACCGTCTGGACCGATATATGTCGTACAAGGCTCTCCGTCAACTTTTGCAGAAATCGCTTCAAGAATCGGCTTTACTAGCTCATGTGCTTCTTTTTGTCCGCCAGGCATAATTGAAGGCCCTTTAAGCGCTCCTTCTTCTCCGCCGGAAACGCCTGTTCCGATAAAATGAATGCCGCTTTCAGCAAGCTCTTTGTTACGGCGCTGTGTGTCTTTATAGTATGTATTACCGCCGTCAATTAAAATATCATCCTTTTCTAGATGAGGAAGAAGAGATTGAATTGTCGCATCTGTTGCAGTTCCCGCTTTAACCATTAATAAGATTTTGCGCGGTTTTTCCAAGGATTGGACAAACTCTTCAATGCTGTATGTACCAACAACATTTTTGCCTTTTGCCTCCTGCAAAAACTCCTCAGTTTTACTGCTTGATCTGTTGTAAACAGAAACTGAAAATCCACGGCTTTCGATATTTAAAGCCAGATTTTTACCCATGACCGCAAGACCGATAACTCCGATTTGTTGTTTTGACATATTCTAACGTCCCTTCTGCAAACGTTTAATCATTTTAAAATTTAAATTAAAATAAAATGATATTTATAATAAAGAAATTACCATACTTCTCCCCCTTTTTTCAAGTTATTCAGCTTTTCTTTTCATCCTGAAAAAAATCTTTGTTAAAGCTTGTTCCCTTCGTTTTGCTCTCTTCTTTTTTTATCCTTGCCCCTTTTCTGATCAGCTTGGTGCCGTACTTTTCATTCAGCTTTTCCATCATCTGCTGAATGGGCTCCTCCTTTGCATCTTCATTAAAACTGAACAAATCGAGCTGCTTATAGGCCTGCTCTTTCTCTACTAAATCCGTTCCGGTAATGCCAAGCAGCCTGACAGGATTTTTATTCCAATGTTTAAAAAAGAGGTGCTCTGCTTCTTTCATAATTTCATTTTTTTGATCGATCGGATTTTTCAGCGTGATGCTTCTCGTGATGGTTTTCCAATCTGCATATCTAATCATAATAAAAAGCTTCGAAGCCATGACTTCCTTGCGCTGTAAGCGGTCGCTCACGGAAGCGGCAAGCTTTCTGAAAACGCCTAACAGCTCTTCTTCATCACTGGAATCATGTGAAAGTGTCGATGAGTTGCCGACACTTTTAAATTCGTAAATGCGTTCCGGATCAACTGGCGCATGGTGAATGCCATTTGCTTTATTTTTAAGGCGCGGCCCGTTGATGCCAAGTAAACGTTTCAGTGAGTGCTCATCAGCTGCAGCTAACTCTCCAATCGTATGAATGCCGAGTCCCTTTAGCTTTTCCGCTGTCTTTTTGCCTACCCCGTGCATCTCTCCAACAGGAAGCGGCCAAAGGATGTCAGGCACCTGTCTCTTTCTTAAAATCGTGATGCCGAGCGGTTTTTTCATATCAGACGCCATCTTAGCGAGAAATTTATTCGGCGCGATCCCTATGCTTGACGGAAGCAGCAGCTCTTTTTGCAGCCTGCTTTGGATTTCCTTTGCCGTCTCCAGAGCGCGGCTGCTGTATGGTGTATCGGTCATGTCCATATAGCCTTCGTCGATGGAGACAGGCTCCACCAGGTCAGTATATTCACGGAGGATGTTAAACATCGCTCTTGAAGAGCTTCTATAGCGGTCAAAATTCGGCGGAAGAACGATGAGCTCAGGACAATTGCGCTTCGCTTCCCAAACCGGCATCGTTGTTTTGACGCCGCGCGCTCTAGCCTCGTAGCTGCATGTCACCACGATGCCCTTTCGCTCCTTTACGTTTCCGGCAACTGCGACCGGCTTCCCCCGAAGGGCCGGATCATATGCCATTTCCACCGATGCGTAAAAGCTATTCATATCAATATGGAAAATAATTCGGCCCTTTCCCGACATACATAAATCTCCTTTTCGTTCATTAGACAACGGCTTGTACATATAGTAAAATGAAAGTATTGAATGGATGTGATTACAATGTTTGTGGAATCGATAAATGACGTTTTATTCTTAGTCGATTTTTTCACAATTATTCTTCCAGCCCTGACGGCAATCGGGATTGCATTTCTCTTGCGAGAGTGCCGTGCGGGGGAGCAATGGAAATCAAAACGAACAGATGAACATCAAACGGTCTTTCACATTAACCGAACAGACTTTCTTATTATTATATATCATCGCATTACAACTTGGATACGTAAAGTCTTCCGAATGAATTCGCCTGTGAATGATGATGAAGACGCCCGTTCCCTTCTTTTATAAACCCTATTTATAAAAAGGAGGAGAACAAATTGTTAAAAACTTATCAAAAACTATTGGCTTTAGGGATCTTTTTGGTCATATTATGCACGGGCAATGCAGCATTTGCGGCGACTAATCAGGTGGGAGGCCTCAGCAACGTCGGCTTTTTCCACGATTATTTAATCGAACCGTTTTCCGCCCTGCTTAAGGGTGTTGCCGGACTGTTTCACGGAGAATACGGACTATCTATTATTCTCGTCACCCTTATTGTACGTGTGGTTGTACTGCCTTTGTTTGTCAATCAATTCAAAAAACAGCGTATGTTCCAAGAGAAAATGGCCGTTATTAAACCTCAGGTTGACAGCATTCAGGCCAAATTGAAAAAGACGAAGGACCCGGAAAAGCAAAAAGAACTGCAAATGGAAATGATGAAGCTGTATCAGGAGCATAATATCAATCCGCTTGCCATGGGATGTCTCCCCATGCTGATTCAGTTTCCGATTTTGATCGGGTTTTATTACGCGATTCGCTCTACACCTGAAATTGCGTCACACTCGTTTTTATGGTTCAGTTTAGGACAATCTGACATTCTCGTGTCTCTTAGTGCGGGAGTTATGTACTTTGTACAAGCCTATGTCGCTCAAAAACTGAGCGCCAAATATTCCGCTGTCCCGCAAAATCCGGCGGCGCAGCAATCCGCAAAATTGATGGTGTTCATCTTCCCTGTGATGATGACGATTTTCTCGCTTAATGTCCCCGCAGCCCTTCCGCTGTACTGGTTCACAAGCGGACTGTTCCTGACAGTGCAAAACATTGTCCTTCAGATGACGCATCATAAAAGTAAAAAGACAGCCGGTCTTACTGAGCCGGTCAAATAATGAAACAACCCCGAGCAAAAAGCCGGGGTTGTTTTTTGTATCTTACCACTGTCATGGCTGACGCGAAAATGGTCATCCTAAAAAACAGCCGTATCGTTTAAAAAGTAACAAATCGGGAATACCTTTACTCACATCTAAATGAAAGGAGCATAAACGTGACAGATCGGGCTGAGCAAAAAATTATTTCTGTGCCAGAAGGAATTTGGATCATGAGACAAACCTGGAATGATGTCTTATTTGCCCACTGGCCTGTTGATGTTTCTATCCTTCGCGCCTTGGTACCGTCCGTTTTAGAATTAGATACATATAACGGGCAAGCTTGGATCAGCATGCTTCCCTTTATGCTCACGAACCTGAGGGCGCGTTATCTTCCTGCCATTCCCGGTGCGCGTGCATTTCCTGAGCTTAACCTCCGCACTTATGTCACGTATAAAGGCAAGCCCGGCATTTATTTTTTTAGCTTAGATGCCGATCATCGGCTGGCGGTCCTTGGCGCTCGCACATTCTTTCATCTGCCTTATTTTTACGCGGATATGAAAGCCGAAAAAAACGATGATGGCATTAACTATGCCAGCAAGCGGAAAGATGACAAAGAAGCAGCATTCCACGCCGCATACCGGCCCATTTCAGCTCCTTTTACAGCAGAAAAGGAGTCGCTCGATTACTGGCTGACGGAACGATACAGGCTCTACACCACTTATCGCAATAAGCTCTATTACGAAGACATTCATCATCATCCGTGGCTGCTGCAACATGCAGAAGCCGAGTTTTCCGTCAATACGGTGGCTGATGCTCACGGCATTACACTGCCAGAGTCAGACCCCTTGCTTCATTACGCTAAAAAGCAGGACGTGTTATTTTGGCCGCTCAGGCAATGGCGCTGAATGCAAGAAAAAAACCCGAGTCGGGGCTGGCCCGCTCGGGTTTTCTTTTTTTATTTTGCCGCCTCTTCAATAATGGCAACAACCATTTCTGCCGTTTTGACGAGTTCTTCAACCGGCATTTTTTCATTTTTTGTATGAATTTGCTCATAACCGACAGCAAGGTTAACCGTCGGGATGCCATGACCTGCAATAACGTTCGCATCGCTTCCGCCGCCGCTCGTTTGCAGCTCGCTCGGGCGTCCGATTTTAGCTGCGGCTTTTTTCGCGATTTCAACAACTTGGTCGCCGTCTTGATATTTGAATCCAGGATACATGACTTCAATTTCGACTTCTGCGCGTCCGCCCATATCAGCTGCGGCCTCTTCAAAAGCAGCTTTCATTTTTTGAACCTGAGCTTCCATTTTCTCAGGAACTAATGAGCGTGCTTCAGCAAGAATATGGACTTCGTCGCACACAATGTTTGTCTGTGTGCCGCCTTCAAACCGGCCGATGTTTGCTGTTGTTTCTTCATCGATACGGCCCAATGGCATTTTTGAAATGGCTTTGCTTGCGATTGTAATCGCTGAAATGCCTTTTTCAGGTTCAACGCCGGCATGTGCGGTTTTCCCGTAAATTGCCGCTCTTACCTTTGCTTGTGTCGGCGCGGCCACAATGATATTTCCGACTTTTCCATCTGAGTCAAGGGCATAGCCGTAGGATGCCGTGATCATAGAACGGTCAAGCGCCTTTGCTCCGATCAGGCCTGATTCCTCGCCTACTGTAATGATGAATTCAATCGTGCCGTGCTCAATGTTTTCTTCTTTCAGCACTTTAATCGCTTCAAACATTGCAGCCAGTCCCGCTTTATCATCAGCGCCTAAAATCGTCGTGCCGTCTGTTTTGACATAACCATTCTCTACAACCGGTTTTACGCCGTTTCCGGGTACGACTGTATCCATATGGGATGTAAAATAGATCGTATCCGCTTGTTTTGTCCCTTTTAATGTGCAGATCAGGTTTCCGGCACCGTGGCCGGTGATATCCATTGTATCGTCTTCTTTAACGTCTACACCTAAATCAGAAAATTTTTGTTTCAGCACTTTGCAGATTTCTGCTTCGTGTTTTGTTTCTGAGTCAATTTGAACAAGCTCTAAAAATTCTTCCAGCAGGCGTTTTTCATTCACCATGTGTAAGTCCCTCCATGTTAAAGCGGTATGTTACCGTGCTTTTTTTTCGGTCTCTCTTCTGTCTTATGCGCAAGCATGTAAAAAGCTTGGATCAGCCTTTTCCTTGATTCTTCCGGCAAAATGATGTCATCAACCATTCCGCAGGCCGCCGCTTTGTATGGGCCGGCGTTTTGCTTTTTGTATTCAGCTGTTTTTTCGCGTTTTGTCTTTTGCGGGTCGGCTGAAGCTTTTATTTCTTTTTCATACAAAATCGATGCCGCGCCTTCTGAACCCATCACTGCGATTTCAGCATTTGGCCATGCAAACACAAGGTCCGCTCCGATCGCTTTGCTGTTCATAGCGACATAGGCACCGCCGTAGGCTTTTCTGATAATGAGCGTGACTTTTGGGACGGTCGCTTCCGCATAGGCAAACAATAGCTTTGCTCCGTGCCTGATAATTCCGTTATGCTCCTGCTGAACTCCGGGCAGAAATCCCGGAACATCCTCGACAGTTAACAGCGGTATATCAAAAGCATCGCAAAAACGAATGAACCTTGCTGCTTTATCAGCGGCGTCAATCGTCAGGCTTCCCGCCAGATGCTTTGGCTGGCTCGCAACGATGCCGATCGTTTTTTGACCCAGCCTTGCAAACCCAATGACAATGTTTCTCGCAAAATACGGCTGAACCTCAAAAAAAGACTGCGGATCAGCAAGCTCCTTAATCACCGTCCGAACATCATACGGCTTTGTCGTGTCAGCAGGCACGAGACGGTTTAATAACGGTTGGGAGCCCTCTTTCCCTGGCTGCGGCGCTATTGTCTGGCCATTTTGCGGCAAATAAGACAGCAGTTTTTTCACTCCTGTCAGAACCTCCTTCTCCGTATGTCCGGAAAAGTGGGCATTTCCGCTGACGGCATTATGTATCCCCGCTCCACCTAAGCTCTCCGCATCAACCTGTTCGCCTGTCACTTTTTCAATCACCTTCGGACCGGTAATGAACATCCGGCCGGTCTGTTCAGCCATAAATATAAAATCTGTGAGTGCCGGAGAATATACAGCGCCTCCAGCACACGGCCCTAAAATAACCGATATTTGCGGAATGACTCCGGAATATAAGACGTTTCGGTAAAATATGTGACCGTATCCATCTAATGATACCACACCCTCTTGAATTCTCGCACCACCTGAGTCATTCAGCCCGATAATCGGCGCCTTGTTTTTTGCTGCCAGATCCATCAGAACGCAGATTTTTTTGGCATGGGTTTCGCCTAGCGCCCCGCCGAATACTGTGAAGTCTTGGGCAAACACATATACAGAGCGGCCTTGTATTGTGCCATACCCTGTCACGACCCCATCCCCTAACATACGCTGTTCTCTTGTTAACACTTGACTTTCCATGAAGGGATGCAGCTCGATAAAGCTGTCCTGATCAAGAAGAAACTTGATTCTTTCCCGAGCGGTCAGTTTTCCCTTTTGCCGCTGCTGGGCCAGCTTTTCATGTCCTCCGCCTTGTTCCGCCTGCCTGCGTCTCATGTATAAATGATCAATATGCTCATTCATGTTCATCGGTTTGGCCTCCTTTCGGCTCGCACAGCTCTACAAGAACGCCGTTTGTTTCCCGCGGCGAAAGAAAGGCGATCTTTTTCCCGTTTGCTCCCTGTCTCGGATACCTGTCAATCAATTGAACTTGCCGGTCAGACAATGCTTGCAGCTGTTCAGATAAGCCGGTGCACAAAAACGCAACATGATGCAGTCCCTGCCCTTTCTTCTCTAAAAATAAACGGACGGGGCTGTCAGTTGTCAACGGCTCTATCAGCTCCAGCTTGACGCTTCCCGTTTGAAAAAAAGCAACATTCACCTTTTGCTCTTCAACTGTTTCTTGATAGAGAAACGTAAGCCCTAATATATCCTCGTAAAAGCTCCTCGCTTCTTCTATCGAAAAAACAGCTATCCCAATATGGTCAAGCCTGTTCATTTTCATCCCTGCCTTCCGCCAATAGATATCACTTGTCCGCCCATTCAAAACACGCTAAAATATAGACAGATTGCCTAAGGAGTGAAATCATGTCTCAAAAACTGATGAAAAGCGTTTTAATCCTGATTTTGGGAGTTTTTATTCTTTCAACTGTACTTTCAGGAATCGTCATGTTTTTCTAACGATAAAAAAGCAGGCAGCCTTATGGATTGGGAACATCCTGCTTTTTTATCAGAGCTTTATGCTCGATAGCAATCTCTTCAAAAGAGCGGGAGTCGCGTGTAATCAGCACTCTCGTACCCACCGGAATCGTTTGAAACAGATGAACAACCTCATCGTTATGCATACGTATACAGCCGTTAGACACAAATTTCCCTATTGATTCTTCCCGGTTTGTCCCATGGATTCCATAAATCCGTCCGTCTGTTCCTTTTGCATCAAACCCGATCCATCTTGCCCCAAGCGGGTTGTCAGGAGATCCCCCTTCAATATTTTTCTTTCTATAGTACGGATTCGCCGCTTTTACCATTACCGTAAATTCCCCTTCAGGCGTCAGATCACCGGTTTTTCCGGTCGCCACGCTGTAAACGCCTTCTACTTTGTTGTCGAGGATGACAGCCAGTTCGTTTGTTTTCTTGTTGACAATGACATACGGGTCGCCAGGCAGCGGGTTTTCGCCAAGCGGCCAAATCGGTGAAATCATCATCATAAAAATCGAACATAAGAAAAAACGCATAAGCTCCTCCTTTTTCATTAGGTTGACCAATGAAGGAAGGGCTCATGCGAATCAGCCGAGTGATTTTTGCGATTTTATCCCTTTAAAATAACTTTTAATCACTAAATATTGTTCCATTTCGCCGAGAAGATGGAAGAGAGCGGCTCTCGCTTCAAATTCCTCTCTTGTCGCCGGAAGCGGCATCTCCTCAAATTCTTTTCTCATATCAGCAAGTCTTTTCAGAAATTTGTGCGCCGTATTTCCCGGGTGTATCGCTTCCCGCAAATCGTGAATAAATTCAGCGATCATTTTTCCCTGATCTACTGTAATGGAGATAGAAGTCACTTTAGGGAGAAGGCGTTCGATAATTTCAAATTGCTTTTCTCTCATTTTAAAATAATGATAATGCAGATTTTCATAGCGCAGAATATGGTTTTGGACATCTCGGTATGCCAGGTTTTTAGCCTCCGTGATGAGCCGGTGCGTTTCCGGGATTTCTTTTCCAGTCCAATCTTGCTCACCAGTTAACAAATACCGCTCTATTTCTGCAAAAATGACAGCAAAGTTATCCTCTATCTTTTTGCGATAGGCAATCAGTTTCCGGTCAAGGCTCGGCATATACAAGTTCATCAAAAGAGCGACACCGATACCAACCGTGATCAGCTGAACTTCATTCCAAATGAAAGCAAGCGTAATGCCGCCGGACATGTACAAATGAAGGATAATAACGGAACTGGTGACAATGCCCTCGTTAATTTTTAACAGGACTGTTAACGGGATGAATATCAAGAGAAGTGCTCCGATAACAAATGGGTGATATCCAATGAGCTCGAAAAAAAGATAAGAAAAAACAATTGCCAGGCAGCATGCCGCAAAGCGGGCCCACGATGCCTGAAGCGACCGTTTTTGTGTGATTTGAATGCACAAAATGGTGATGATTCCTGCTGATGCGAAGTTTTGCAAATGCAAAAGCTGGCTTATATAAATAGCCAAAGCTGTTCCAAGCGCGGTCTTTATTGTGCGGTAACCAATTTTAAACATGTCGGACTCCATTTCTATTTGTTTCTTCAATAAAAAAGAAGAAGCTTTAGCCTTCTTCTTTTTTTATATTCTATAATATTTTCTCTAAAAAGTCCTGTGCTCTTTTGGATTTCGGCGAAAGAAAAAATTCTTTCGGATTGCCGTCCTCGACAATCATTCCTTGGTCCATAAACAGCACGCGGTCTGCCACTTCTTTGGCAAAGCCCATTTCATGCGTAACGATCACCATGGTCATACCGGTTTCGACCAGTTCTTTCATCACCTGGAGCACTTCTTTCACCATCTCTGGATCAAGTGCAGAGGTCGGTTCGTCAAACAGCATGATTTCCGGATTCATCGCAAGAGCCCGCGCGATGGCGACACGCTGTTTTTGTCCGCCTGATAAGCGGTTTGGATAGTCATTACTCTTTTCAAACAAGCCGACTTTACGCAGGAGCTCTTCCGCTTTTTCCTGTGCAGCCTGTTTTGATTCTTTTTTGACATTGACAGGCGCATACATGATATTTTCGAGAACCGTTTTGTGCGGAAAGAGATGAAAATGCTGAAAAACCATCCCGATGTTTTCCCGGACCTTTAATGTGTTGGTTTTCGGCTTCGTAATCTCTGTGTCTTTTATTGTAATGGTTCCGCCGTTAGGCTTTTCCAACAGGTTTAAACAGCGTAGGAACGTTGATTTGCCTGAGCCTGAAGGACCGATCACGGCAACAACCTCACCTTCGGCGATCGTTGTTGAAATGTTTTTTAATACTTCGTGTTTCCCAAATGATTTTGACAGCTTTTCAACCTTAATCATTGGATTTCAGCTTCCTTTCTACAGCCTTGCCGATAAACGTTAAAATCAGGACAAGCACATAATAAATCAATCCGGCGATAATGAGCGGTTCAAGGTAATTGTAAGTGGCAGCGCCAGCTTGATATGCGCGTCTCATGACATCACCAAGCCCGATGACAGTGACGATCGCCGATTCTTTTGTCAGCGTAATTAACTCATTCACAATTGCAGGTGATATATTTTTGAAGGCCTGCGGCAAAAGCAGATCCTTCATCATTTTACCGTACGGGACACCCAGTGCGACAGCAGCCTCTTTTTGCCCTTTATCAATGGCGTTGATTCCAGCTCTGATAATTTCCGATACATAAGCTGCGGAGTTCAATGACAAGGCAACAACCGCCGCCCAAAACTGGTCAATTTGAAACCCGAGCAGCTGAGGCAGCCCGAAATAGACAATCATAAGCTGCAGCACTAAAGGCGTACCGCGGAACACTGATGTATAAAAATCAGCAATCCAGATCAGCGGGCGGAACGTGCTGATCTTGCATAAGCTTAGCACAATACCGAATATAAGTCCGATAATGGCTGATACGATGACAATTTTCAAAGTAATTGCCAAGCCTTCTAATATAAAAGGAATTTGGGGGATCGTTGCTGAAAAGTCCAAATTCATCGTCTTTGTCTCCTTTTCTTACAGGAAAAAAGATTTCCTATTCAATAAAAGGCTCAACGAAAAAGTTGAGCCGCTTTTTTTTACTTCTCGCCAGTGAACCATTTCTTCTTCAATTTCTCGAGCTCTCCGTTATCTTCCATTTCCTTGAGGGCTTTATTGAATTTGTCTGTCAGTTCACTGTCCTTTCTGAAAGCAATCGCTGAACCGGCTTCCTCTGCTTTCGCATCAGGAATGACAAAGCCTTGCAGGTCGTCATTCGATTTGAAATACCCCTCTGCTACCATGTCTTCGATAATCGCGGCATCAAAGCGGTCAGATTTGATTTCCTGAACCAAATCAGAAATTCTGTTGCGGTCTTCTGTTTTAAAACCATATTCCGGAGAAAGCTCTTTCCCCTTCTCTTCCTGAATAGAACCAAGCTGAACGCCGACTGTTTTCCCTTTCAGGTCTTTCAGAGATGTAATGCCGCTGTCTTTTTTGCTGACTATCATATGGTTCGCTGTGTAGTACACATCGGAAAAATCAACTTGTTTTTTACGCTCAGGCGTCGGTGTCATTCCTGACAGAACCATATCCACCTGTTTTGATTTCAGTGCTGTAATTAAGCTGTTGAAGTCCATATCCTGCACTTCAATGTCGTAGCCAGTCTTCTTCGCAAGCGCTTTTGCCAAATCTACATCAAAGCCGACAATATTATCGCCTTCTTTATATTCAAACGGTTTGTAATCCGCCGAAGTACCCATAATTAATTTTTTCTTTCCGCTTTCTGAACCTGAATTGCTTGAGCCGCACGCAGTCAATGCAAAGGTGATGCAGGCAGCTACAAGTAATAAGAGCCATTTTTTCATGATCCATTTCCCCCGTATTCATTACTTTAGGTTTATTTGAATATTTATTCGTTAATTTGTATTTTAAACAGTTTCTTATTTTTATGCAATACTATTTTTAAAAATTATCTTTAAGCTTATTTTCCCAGCAATCTCTTTTTGATATTACTAGATGAAAATAGATTCATTGTTCAACTGCATTGAATATTTTTTAATATTTATTCGATTTTTATGCACAAAAAAACCGGGGCCGTCTAGGCACCCGGGGTGTTTGTCTTATACTTCTTCACAATATTCTTCAAAGGCTTCCTGCAGCTTTGCCACAACTGCCATCGGCTCATGGCCTTCAATTTCATGGCGTTCCACCATTTTCATAATTTTTCCGTCTTTCAAAATCGCAAAGGACGGAGAAGATGGCGGATATCCTTCAAAATAATCACGTGCTCGCGCTGTCGCTTCTTTATCCTGTCCGGCAAAGACGGTAACGAGCTGATCAGGCCTTTTATCATAGTGAACGGAATGGTATGCGGCCGGTCTTGCAATTCCCCCGGCGCATCCGCAAACAGAGTTTACCATGACAAGCGTCGTTCCTTTTTTCGTGAGTGCCTCATCCACCTCTTCAGCTGTTTTCAGCTCAGTGTATCCGGCAGCTGTAATTTCCTGTCTCGCTTGGCGGACAATATCATTCATAAATAAATTAAAGTCCATATTCAATGAAGACCTCTCCTTTTTCATCATCTGTTCTTATGATAGCAAGGAAACGTCCATATCGGCAAATGACATTGCTTGGCTGTACACTTTTTTTGCTCTCTGTTTACTGCTTACAGAAAAAGGGGATTATATAACCAGATGTAAAATAAAGGAGCAGTTTTGTATGAGCCAACGGAAAGCGTTACTGATTCATAACGGAAATGCCGGCAGCAAAAATATAGAAAAAGCTTTAGGGGCTGTTGTGCCGGTTTTATCACAATCCTTAGATGAGGTGATCATTAAACAGACAAAGAAAAAGGATGATGCGTATCACTTTTGCCAATCCATTGATGATTCTGTCGACACCGTGTTTATTCTCGGCGGCGACGGCACAGTCCATCAATGCATTAACGGCATCAGCGCTTTAGAAAGAAAGCCCGCTGTCGGAATTTTGCCCGGCGGCACGTGCAATGACTTTTCAAGGGTGCTGGGCATTCCCCAAAATCTCGCAAAAGCGGCGGAAGCCCTTGTGTCAGGAAAAAAAACAAGCGTAGATGTATGTCAGATGAATAAGCGTTATTTTTTAAATTTCTGGGGGATTGGCCTGATTACAGAAACGTCAAATCAAATCAATGAAACATCAAAAGCATTATTGGGAAAAGTCAGCTATTTTACAAGTGCATTGCGAACCGTGTCATCTGCTGAAACGTTTCCAATGAGATTAAAAATTGATGGAAAAGAAATTAATGAAGAAGCGGTTATGCTGCTTGTCATGAACGGACAATACATTGGAACGAACCGAATTCCCCTGCCGGATGCCAGTATAGAAGACGGCTTACTCGATATCCTCATTTGCCGCAACACCAACCTCACCGCATTGCGGGAGCTGATGAGCATGGAACAGGGCACAATTGATCGGTTTTCCGGAGAGCTGTCCTATATTCAGGCCTCCCGTATCGAAATCGAAACTGACACGGTTAAAAAGGCTGATACAGATGGAGAAGTCTATACCCATACACCCACGGTCATTCAAGTGCTGCCCCAGCACATTGATATGCTTGTCCCGTGTCATGAATAACAATAAGGATCGAACAGTGTCTGAAAGATGTTGTAAATCCGTTGACTCTCCCCTAAGAGGAGACCTTACAGTATAAGAGATACACTTCAAAAAAGGGGCAGTCATGATGGAGAAACAAAATATCACCTTAACAATATTATTAACCAATTTATTTATTGCTTTTTTGGGGATCGGGCTTGTGATTCCGGTTACGCCTACCATTATGAATGAACTGCATTTATCTGGTACTGCGGTTGGCTATATGGTTGCCTGCTTCGCTGTTACTCAGCTTATTGTCTCACCAATCGGCGGGCGGTGGGTTGACCGCTTCGGACGTAAAATCATGATCGTGATCGGTCTGTTGTTTTTCAGTGTTTCGGAGTTTTTATTCGGCATTGGAAAAACAGTGGAGATGTTATTTATATCCCGTATGCTTGGCGGTATCAGCGCTGCCTTCATTATGCCCGGGGTGACGGCTTTTATCGCAGATATCACAACCATTAAAACTAGGCCAAAAGCGCTCGGTTATATGTCAGCTGCTATTTCAACAGGCTTTATTATCGGTCCCGGCATCGGGGGATTTTTAGCAGAAATCCATTCCCGTCTGCCTTTTTTCTTTGCGGCAGCCTTTGCGTTGTTAGCAGCCATTTTATCAATGCTCACGCTGCGCGAGCCGGAACGGAATCCTGAGAATCAGGACATAAAAGGGCAGAAGTCAGGCTTCAAACGGATTTTTACGCCTATGTATTTCATTGCTTTTCTGATTATCCTGATTTCATCTTTTGGTTTGGCGTCATTTGAATCTTTATTTGCGTTATTCGTTGACCATAAATACGGATTTACGGCCAGCGACATTGCCATTATGATTACAGGAGGAGCGATTGTTGGCGCTATTACACAAGTCGTCTTATTCGACCGTTTTACAAGATGGTTTGGCGAGATTCATCTAATTCGGTATAGTTTAATTCTCTCGACGATTCTTGTATTCTTGATGACAGTCGTAAATTCTTATTTTACGATTTTGCTGGTTACAGTCACCGTATTTGTCGGTTTTGATCTCAT
Organism: Bacillus sp. N12A5; assembly: GCF_026790125.1. Taxonomy (NCBI): domain Bacteria; kingdom Bacillati; phylum Bacillota; class Bacilli; order Caryophanales; family Bacillaceae; genus Bacillus; species Bacillus sp. N12A5. The sequence goes on from NZ_JALAMR010000016.1 coordinate 17,962, forward strand.
GCGGCCGGCGGTAACAACTTACCTTTCAAAAATTGCAGGAAATGAACAAGGGTTTGCTGGCGGTATGAATTCAATGTTTACAAGTATCGGCAATGTATTTGGGCCTATTATCGGCGGAATGCTGTTCGATATCGATGTAAACTACCCTTTCTACTTTGCAACGGCGGCTTTAGCCGTAGGCATTGCACTGACCATAGCTTGGAAAGCGCCGGGACACCTTAATGCCAGCACGTGATCAAAAGCGTATTCTTTGTATACTGCAAAGAATGCGCTTCTTCTTTATACTGGTGGTAGAAGGAGTGATGGCATGAAAGAATCGTATTACTCAATTGGAGAAGTTTCAAAGCTTGCAAACGTGTCAATTAAAGCGCTCCGTTATTATGATAAAATTGATTTATTTAAACCCGCCTACGTTGACTCGGATACCAGCTACCGCTATTATACAGATTCTCAGCTCATTCATCTGGATTTGATCAAATCATTGAAATATATCGGCACACCTTTAGTAGAGATGAAAAAGGCACAGGACTTAGAGATGGAAGAACTGTTTGCTTTTTATACAGAACAGGAGAGGCAAATCAGGGAGAAATTAGACTTTTTATCAGCATTGGAGCAAACCATTTCGTTGGTGAAAAAGCGGATGAAACGGCAGATGGAATATCCTGCGCTCGGCGAGGTGTTTATTTTAGATGAAGAAGAAACGCGAATCATTCAGACAGAGGCAGAGGGAATCGGGCCTGAAAACGTGCTCAACGCCTCCTACAGCAAATTAAAAAAATTTATCGAATCAGCAGATGGATTTACGAACAATAGCTACGGCGCTGCTTTCTCGTTTCAGCCATACACCAGCATTGATGAAATGGTATACCGTCATATCTTTACCCCTGTATTGACGAATAAACAAATATCCGCCATTACGCCGGATATGGAAATCACCACGATCCCCAAAGGCAGATATGTATGTATCGCGTATAATTTTTCACCTGAGCATTATTTTCTCAACTTACAGAAGCTTATGAAGTATATCGAAGACCGCCAATTAACAGTTGCCAGTGATGTTTACGAGTTAATCATACCGATTCATTACTCACCGAAAAAACAAGAAGAATACCGGGTTGAAATGAAAATCCGAATCGCTGAATAATAGTGCTGCATAAAAAAGAGCATTTTTTGAAGTTATGTTTCAAAAAATGCTCTTTTTGCTTATTTAGTAAACAGATGTTTTCTCATCAATCGACTCTAAAATTTGTTTCACTCGTCCCAAGAAACGTCCGCACACAAGGCCGTCAAGCACTCTGTGATCCAAGGACAGGCACAGATTGACCATGTCTCTGACAGCAATCATGCCATTATCCATGACAACCGGGCGTTTGACGATGGATTCTACTTGAAGAATCGCAGCCTGAGGGTAGTTGATGATCCCCATCGACTGAACGGATCCGAACGAACCTGTGTTGTTGACGGTAAACGTGCCTCCCTGCATGTCATCTGCTGAGAGTTTTCCGTCTCTTACTTTTTTGGCAAGGCCGGTAATTTCTTTCGCAATGCCTTTAATTGTTTTTTCATCAGCGTTTTTAATCACTGGAACAAACAAAGAATCCTCTGTGGCAACCGCGATTGAAATATTGATATCCTTTTTCTGAATAATTTTGTCGCCCGCCCACATGCTATTCATTTGCGGGAATTCTTTTAACGCCTGAGCGACCGCTTTTACGAAAAAGGCGAAGAACGTTAAATTAAATCCTTCTGTCTTCTTGAAGGAATCTTTTATACTGTTGCGATATGCCACCATATTTGTGACGTCGACTTCCATCATCGTCCAAGCATGCGGAATTTCTGTTTTGCTGCGTTTCATATTGGAAGCAATTGCTTTTCTTACACCTGTAACAGGAATTTCTTTGTCTCCGGTTGCAGATGCAGGATATGAGATGTCTTCTTTAGGCTCCGGTTTTGGTGCAGACTCAGGTGCAGGAGCTGCTGTTTTCGGCTTCTCATCCCGTTCTTGCACGCCGCCTGTCTCAATGATGCGCTGAATATCTTTTCGCGTAATGCGGCCGCCGGCACCAGTTCCTGTCACTTGATCGAGGTCAATGCCGTGCTCTCCGGCCAAACGGAGAACAGCTGGCGAGTAGCGCTTTTTATTGGGCTGATCGGCTGCTCCGGCACTTTTTGCAGCAGGGTTCTCAGCGGCTTCTGATGCTGCTGGCTGTTCTTGTTTTTGTTCCGCCGGATTGGCGCCTTCTGTTTCAATTTTGCAAATTACTTCTCCGACTTGCAGGGTCTGGCCTTCTTCACCTACAAGCTCTGTTATCGTACCGGTAAAAGAAGATGGAACCTCTGCATTCACCTTATCTGTCATGACTTCAGCTATCGGATCGTATTTGTTCACTTTATCACCGGGGGCGACAAGCCATTTGCTGATCGTCCCCTCCGTCACGCTTTCTCCAAGCTGCGGCATCGTCATTTGTTCAATTGCCATGATTGTATCCTCCTTACGTCTTTAAAACTCCGCTAATTCTCTCATCGCCGCTTCCACTTTATCAGGGTTGACCATAAAGTATTTTTCCATTGTCGGCGCGTAAGGCATAGCCGGAATATCAGGACCTGCAAGCCGTTTGATCGGCGCGTCTAAGTCGAAGAGACAATGTTCGGATATAATCGCGGCCACCTCACTCATGATACTGCCTTCTTTTGTATCTTCAGTGACCAAAAGAACCTTCCCGGTTTTGGAAGCGGCTTCGATGATCGCTTCTTGATCTAGCGGGTAAACCGTTCTTAAATCCACCACATGTACTGAGATGCCATCTTTTTCAAGACGTTCTGCAGCCTGTAACGCGAAGTGGACACACAGGCCATATGTGATCACTGTGATATCGTCGCCTTCCCGTTTGACCTCAGCCTTGCCGATTGGCAGGACATAATCATCTGCAGGAACCTCTCCTTTTATCAGGCGGTACGCGCGCTTGTGCTCCAAAAACAGCACCGGATCTTCATCACGAACTGCAGCTTTTAAGAGACCTTTCGCGTCATATGGCGTTGAAGGCATGACAATTTTCAGTCCGGGCTGGTTGGCGAAAATCGCTTCGACTGATTGAGAATGATAAAGGGCTCCGTGCACGCCTCCGCCGTATGGCGCTCTGACGACAATCGGGCAGCTCCAGTCATTGTTGCTGCGGTAGCGGATTTTAGCTGCTTCAGAAATGATTTGGTTAACCGCCGGCATAATGAAATCAGCAAACTGCATTTCAGCAATTGGTCTCATCCCGTACATAGCTGCTCCGATACCGACTCCGGCGATTGCTGATTCAGCAAGCGGCGTATCCATAACACGTTCTTCTCCAAATTGCTCGTAGAGGCCGGCTGTCGCTTTAAACACACCGCCTTTTCTTCCTACATCTTCCCCGAGGACAAAGACGCGGGAATCTCGTTCCATTTCTTCTTTCATCGCCAAATTGATTGCATCAATATATGACATTACTGACATTTGTTCTTCCTCCCTACTTCGCATACACATAATCAAGCGCTGACTCAGGAGCTGCATAAGGGGCGTTCTCCGCTTCATCTGTCGCTTCATTTACAATTGCCATTATTTCATCCAGCATGGTTTGTTCTGTCTCATCGGACAGCAGGCCTGTTTCCTTTAAGTAAGCTTGATAAGTAAGCAGAGGATCACTTTTTTTCGCTTCCTCTACTTCTTCACGGCCCCTGTAGCTGCTGTCGTCGTCATCACTGGAATGCGGTGTAAGGCGGTAAGAAATTGTTTCAATTAATGTCGGGCCTTCTCCTCTGCGCGCCCGTTCGCGTGCTTCTTTAACCGCTTGATAAACTTCCAGCGGATCATTTCCATTCACAGTTACGCCAGGCATCCCATAGCCTACGGCACGGTCGGAAATGTTCTCACATGCGACTTGCTTATCGTAAGGCACTGAGATTGCGTATTTGTTGTTTTCACACATGAAAATCACAGGCAGCTTATGGACAGCGGCAAAGTTTGCCCCTTCATGGAAATCGCCTTGGTTTGAAGAGCCTTCACCAAATGTAACAAAGGCTGCGATATCCTTTTTCTCCATACGTCCTGCCAGCGCAATGCCGACTGCGTGCGGCACCTGTGTTGTAACCGGAGATGATCCCGTTACAATGCGGTTTTTCTTTTGTCCGAAATGCCCCGGCATCTGGCGGCCTCCTGAGTTCGGATCTGCCGCTTTGGCAAACCCGGACATCATTAAGTCCTTTGCTGTCATGCCAAACGCGAGCACGACACCCATATCTCTGTAGTACGGCAATACATAATCCATTTCACGGTCAAGGGCAAAAGCCGCTCCTACCTGTGCTGCTTCCTGTCCTTGACAAGAGATTACAAATGGAATTTTGCCAGAGCGGTTTAACAGCCACATTCTTTCATCGATTTTTCTTGCTAACAGCATGGTTCTATACATATCAACGGCTTCCTGATCAGTCAGCCCTAGTGCTTGATGTCGGTTTGTACTCATTCAAGCCCCTCCTTTATGCTTTTAAAAATGAATGGCTTTGCCATCTGCGGCAAGCGCTGCTTCTCCAATTGCTTCAGAAAGCGTCGGATGCGGGTGAATCGTTTGCCCGACCTCCCACGGCGTTGCGTCCAGCACTTTGGCAAGACCCGCTTCAGAAATCATGTCGGTGACATGCGGGCCGATCATATGAACACCGAGAATATCATCCGTATCTCGATCCGCCACGATTTTGACAAAACCGTCGCTTTCACCGTAAACAAGCGCTTTTCCGATCGCCATAAATGGAAACTTGCCGATTTTGACATTGTGCCCCTTCGCCTTTGCCTCTTCTTCTGTTAAGCCGACACTGGCAGCTTCCGGGCTGGAGTAGATGCACTTTGGTACAAGCGTTGGCTCAAGCGGATGCGGATTGAGACCTGCAATATGCTCAACGGCAATGATTCCTTCATGTGATGCAACATGAGCTAACTGAAGGCCCCCGATCACGTCTCCGATTGCATAAATATGAGATTCCTTCGTTTGGCAGTTTTCATTGACTGAAATGACGCCTTTTTCGGAAACAATATCGGTGTTTTCTAAGCCGATGCCTTCAATATTTGCCTGTCTGCCGATGGAAACAAGCATTTTTTCGGCAGAGTAGGTGGCGGTTTCTCCGTCTTTTTCTGCTTGTATGCTGACTTCGTCTGACGTCTTTGTCATTGTGTCAGGCAGCACTTTTGCCCCTGTGACGAACTGAATGCCTTTTTTCTTAAGAAGACTTTCCATTTCTTTTGAAATGTCTTGATCTTCGGTCGGCAATATACGTTCGGCATATTCGATAACTGTTACCTTCACGCCAAAATCATGAAGCATAGACGCCCATTCAATACCGATCACGCCTCCGCCCACGATGATGATCGATTTTGGCAGCTCCTCCATTTGGAGAGCCTCATCCGAAGTCAATACAGACTTGCCGTCAGCTTCCAATCCCGGAAGCATTCTCGGTCTTGACCCTGTTGCAATGATGACTTGTTTCGGGATCAGCATGTCATTTTCTTCACCATTTCCCCGCTCAACAGAAATCGTTCCCGGCAGCGGAGAGAAGATTGACGGTCCAAGGATACGGCCATATCCGTTATACACGTCAATTTTTCCTTTTTTCATTAAATGATTCACACCAGCTGCAAGCTTATCAACAACGGCTTGCTTACGCTGCTGCACTTTTTCAAAGTTGAGGGACACGCCTTCCGTTTCCACTCCGAATTGATCGGCTTCACAAGCTGTCCGATATACCTCGGCACTTCTAAGCAGCGCCTTACTCGGGATACAGCCTTTATGAAGACATGTTCCCCCGAGTCTTTCCTTTTCCACAACGGCTGTTTTTAATCCAAGCTGAGCGGCTCTGATCGCCGCAACATAACCGCCGGTACCGCCGCCCAGAATGACTATGTCATACTCAGTTGCCATGGTGACTCACTCCTGTCTGTCTATTCAATACGATATTGTTTGGATGGTTCTTCGCCCAGCAATACCCTCAGCGCCCCTTGGGCCAGAGACTGCAGTTCATTTTCTCCCGGATAGACTAAAACGTCAGAAATCCAATCTATGTATGATCTGATACTGGAAACAAAGCTTTTGCCGTAAGCGAGGCCTCCTGTCAGTACAATCGCTTCCACTTCACCTTTTAATACCGCGCTGGCTGCCCCGATTTCCTTTGCTACCTGATACGCCATGGCATCGTAAATCAAGCGGGCTTTTTCGTCGCCCCCCTGGATCATTTGTTCCACTTTGACTGCGTCATTCGTACCGAGATATCCGGAAAGCCCGCCTGTTCCCACAAGTTTTTTCATGATTTCTTCTTTCGTATACTCACCTGAAAAGCATAAATCGACAAGATCTCCCGCAGGAACTGTTCCTGCGCGTTCAGGGCTGAATGGCCCCTCTCCGTGAAGGCCGTTGTTAACATCCACCACTCGCCCGCGGTCATGGACGCCTATAGTAATACCGCCGCCCATATGGGTAATAATCATTTTCATGTTCTCATATCGTTTGCCGAGAGAGGCTGCCGCCTTACGGGCGACAGCTTTTTGGTTTAACGCATGGAAAATGCTTTTCCGTTCAATCTCTGGCATGCCTGAAATTTTTGCGAGCACTGACATTTCATCTACGACAACAGGATCGACGATATACGACGGGATATTAAGGCCGTCAGCGATTTCTCGTGCGATAATGCCGCCAAGATTGGAAGCATGCTGGCCGGCATATCCGCTTTTCAAGTCTTCAATCATGTCATCATTCACTTCATAAGTTCCGCCTTCAATCGGTCTGAGAAGACCGCCTCTGGCGCAGACTGCATCAAACTTTGAGATATTGATGCCCTGTTCATGAAGCGTCTCGAGAATATGGTTTTTTCGAAATTCATACTGATCAATAATATGGTCAAATCGCTGCAGCTCTTCTATGTTGTGTCTCAATGTTTTTTCAAAAATGCTTCGTTCGTTATGAAAAACACCGATTTTCGTTGAAGTTGAGCCTGGGTTAATTGTGAGAATGCGTTTTTCATCATGTAGCACTTTCATAACCTCCAGATCAATTTCTTAACGTCTGCTTAATACACTGTGCCCGTTTTGCAAAAACTGGCTTCTTGAACGACGCATGCGTTCAATCCGTTCCTCTGCTAAGCGGTCAGCCGCTAAATACGTCGGAATGCCGTCACGTTGAGAAATCTCAAGCACACGCTCAATATTGCCATAAATGCCTTCAACTTTCTTTAACGCGCGTTCTGCGTTATAGCCATATAGCTCATCTGCCACATTGATGACGCCGCCCGCGTTAATGACATAATCCGGTGCATAAACAATGCCCATTTCGTGAATTTGGTCACCATGGCGTGTTTCTTTTAACTGGTTGTTAGCCGCACCCGCAATGACTTTTGCCTTTAGCTGTTTAATGGTGTCATCGTTAATTGTTGCCCCAAGAGCACACGGCGCATAAATATCGCAGTCTTGAGAATAAATCTCTTCCGGATCAACCGCACGGGCGCCGAAATCTTCAACTGCGCGCGCTACTGATTGTTTGTTGATATCCGTTACGATTAAATTTGCTCCTTCTTCATGAAGGTGGCGGCATAGGTTATAGGCTACGTTCCCTACCCCCTGCACAGCGATGGTTTTCCCTTCAAGAGAGTCAGTTCCGAAAGCTGCTTTAGCGGCTGCCTTCATTCCTCTGTACACCCCGTATGCTGTGACTGGAGATGGATTTCCGGAAGATCCGAAAGCAGGGGAAATCCCTGTGACGAAGTCTGTTTCATCATGAATGATATCCATATCTTCAACCGTTGTGCCCACATCTTCAGCTGTGATGTATCTGCCGTTCAGCCCTTGAATATAGCGGCCGAATGCTCGGAACATTTCCTCATTTTTGTCCTTGCGCGGATCGCCGATAATCACTGTTTTTCCGCCGCCCAGGTTTAAGCCTGCCGCCGCGTTTTTATAGGTCATGCCTCTTGCCAGTCTGAGCGCGTCTTCTATCGCCGCTTCTTCATTCTCATATGTCCACATTCTCGTTCCGCCAAGCGCCGGACCGAGTGTTGTATCATGAATCGCGATGATCGCTTTTAAGCCAGATTGTTCATCTTGGCAGAATACCAATTGTTCGTAATCGTATTTCTCCATATATTTAAAAAGTTCCATGTTCGTTCCTCCTAGTGTGTGTATTCTTCAGATGCGCATATTGCCAGCGCAATGGAATACAGTTTATTTTCAGCGGAATCCGCTCTGCTTGTTAAGGCAATCGGCGCTTTGGCTCCCGTAATCACAGCCGCCACACTGGCTTTCGCAAAATAAATCAGTGATTTATATAAAATATTGCCGGCTTCAATTGTTGGGACGAGAAGGATATCAGCGCTGCCCGCTACGTCTCCCGAAATCTTTTTCTGAGCCGCGGCAATTTGCGATACAGCGTTATCCAAAGCAAGCGGTCCATCAACAATGCAGCCTTTGATTTGGCCTCTTTTATACATTTGAGCAAGAGCAGCTGCGTTCACTGTTGCTTCCATTTTCGGGTTTACCGTTTCAACTGCTGCCAGAGCAGCTGCTTTTGGCATATTGTTCCCTACTGCACGAGCCACATGAACGGCATTTTGCAAGATCTGCCGAAGCTCTTCCAGCGAAGGGGCAATATTCATTGCCGAATCTGTCACAAACATCAACCTGTCAAAATCAGGTATATCAAACACAGCTACGTGGGAAAGGACACTGGAAGACCGAAGCCCCTCCTGCCTGTTCAATACCGCTTTAAGCAAAACAGAAGTCGGCACATTGCCTTTCATTAAAACATCCGCTGTTTTGTGATGGACAGCACGAACTGCTAATTTTGCCGATTCCTCAGGCGTATCGGCATGAACGATTTCCACTTGATGCCCTAGCGTAGATGATGTCAGATCGTTCAGTTTTTTGCTGTCGCCCGTTAACAAAAATCGGGCGGATAGGTGCTCGGCTGCCAGCTTTACTGCCCGGATCACTTCCTCATCCTCAGCATGGGCAACTGCAATGGTCTTGTTTTTGTACATCGATGCTTTGCCGATCAAATCTTTCAGCTTCATCTGCTACCACCTTTCTTGTTTCGACTCCGCCTTTTATTATGCAAGTTCCGTGCCAGCTCCTTATCGTGCTGTTATACCGGATATATTGAAAAATTCGTGCAGATGTTTGCGTTTATTCTGCAAATTATTGCATGCCTTCATTTGCAAGGCCGTATTTATCCATTTTGTAATATAAATTCCGTATGCTGACACCGAGGGCTTTCGCTGTTTTTGTCCGGTTATAATGATGCTTTTCGAGCGTTTGCTGGATCAAATGCGCTTCAAATTTTTCTACTGCGACTGATAGCTTTTCGCCTTCAATATCAGGAAAATCAAAACCTGTCCCTTGGTCTGTGTCATTTTCTTTTTGTTCTAGTTCGAATACAGGCAGGTGATCTTTTTCAATCCATTCCATATGCGGATTCAAAAAGATCATGGCTCGTCCAAGAACATTTTCCAGCTCGCGGACATTCCCAGGCCAATGGTAAGCAGATAAGGCACGCAAGGCTTGCTGTGTAAGCCCTTTTACATTCCTGCCGTAATCCCGGTTGATCTTTTGGATAAGCCGGACGCTGAGTGCCTCAATGTCCTCCAGCCGCTGCCGCAAAGGCGGGATGGAGATGGGGTAGCGGTTAATCCGGTAATACAGATCTTCGCGGAACGTTCCATCCGCCATTGCTTTTTCGATATTTACATTTGTTGCAGCAATCACTCTGACGTTGACAGGGATTGCTTTTGTGCCCCCCACTCTGACGATTTCCTTCTCTTGAAGAACGCGGAGCAATTTCGCCTGCATGTTTTGTGTCAGCTCACCGATTTCATCTAAGAAAATACTGCCGTTATTGGCTTCTTCGAACAGGCCCTTTTTACCGCCGCGCTTCGCTCCTGAAAACGCACCATCCTCATAGCCGAACAATTCCGATTCGAGCAGGTTTTCAGAAAGGGCTGCGCAATTCACGCGAATAAATTTATTGTACTTCCGGTCGCTTTCATTATGGATGGCGTGGGCGAACAGTTCTTTTCCTGTTCCTGATTCCCCGCGCAGCAAAATGGTTGCCGGCGTTTTTGCCCCGAGCTTCGCCTGCTCAAGCGCAACCAGCATTTGCTCGCTTTTGCCGATAATGTCGTCGAAGGTGTATTTCGCTTCAAGCGTACGAATGATTTGTCTGGCCCGATTAAGCTCCGCTGTCAGCATTTTAATTTCGGACACGTCGTGAATCACACCGACGCTGCCTTTCAAAATCCCGTCTACAATGACCGGCGCTACATTGACGATGACCTCTTTTTCATTCGGGCCGACCTTCATTCTGACACCGCGGACAGGGCGCCTTGTTTCAAGCACTTTTAAGTGCATGCTTTCGCCTTCAGAAATATCGGTGTTTGCAGGCTTTCCGATGACTTCTTTTTCAGAAAGCCCCGTCATTTTTGTATATGCTTTATTAATCAAAAGGCCTATCCCGTTTTCATCAACGACAGAAATCGCCTCATCTGAGGATTGAATAATCGCCTCCAGCATCGTACGCACCTGTTTGAGATTCGTCACTTCCTCCGCAAGCTCGACCGCATCAGTGATATCTTTAAACACACAAAGCGCCCCGAGCAAACGTCCGCCTTCATCAATAATCGGCAGTCTGGTAGTCACGATTTGAGTCTCGCCCAAAAGCTGCTTTTGGTTGTATTCAGGCTCCCTCGTTTTTAAAATCCGCGGCATCTTTGTGCTCGGAATAACTTCTTTTATCGGCCGCCCGATGACTTCCTCACGTTTTTTCCCGACCATTTTTTCGGCCATATGGTTAAAGAGAATGATTTCTTCATTGATATCAATGAAAATCATTCCGTCATGGGTGGAATTAAAAATTCTGTCGTGTTTGTATGTTTGCTCTTTCAGCATTTGAATCAGCTGCTGCTTTTCTTCCATCAGCTGAAAAACGATGTACGCCATTTTTCCCGGCATGACAATGGTCTTTTCATGCTTTTCCCGAAGGAGCTCGTCAAATACGGCTTGATTGCCCGTAGTATGAATGACAATATCCGGTTTTTGTTGTATGTAAGGTTTCCAATCAGATGAAACGGCAATTCCATACTGTTCTGCTTCTCTCAATCCCGGCGCCTCGGGGTCTTTGTCAACAACGGCAATAATCTCTATGACGGCTGTTTTGATCAGAATATGTAATAACGCCGTTCCCCTTTTGCCGGCACCTACAATCAGTACCTTTTGCATCCCGATACCCCTTTGTATGAAAAAATTTGCACACCTATTTATTCCGTTGCAATAATTTGCACAACCCTATGTTACCACGTTTTCTTCTCTTGACAAAATATTTTTTCCGCTGGACAATAAAGGAAATGAAAAGATAAAGGGGTTTTCTGAGGATGAGCCGACTTCTTGCGCTTTTGATATTAGTCATCCCCGGCGCCATTTCCGCTTTAGGCATAAAACTGATGAGGGATACGCTTTTCGGCCATACGATTAAGCCATTTTCAGCTCTTTGGCTCCAAGGTTTGTCAGGATTCATTTTTTTTGCGTTCGGCCTTTATGTGCTGGCCGGGTTCATTTTTTACAGAGACAGAAAACGCAATCAAGTCAGCCCGCGATTCAGAAAATGACAGCTGCAAAAAAGCCGGAGATCACTCCGGCTTTTTTGATCGAAACTATTCGTCAGGCAAAACGGTTTTGGCAATCGTTTGGTCTAGCGCTTCATAGTCATAATAAGAAATCGTTTCGTACAGTTCTTTCCGTGTCTGCATATGATGAAGCCCTTCTTTTTGTGAGCCGCGCTCCCTTATCAAACCAAACATCCGCTCATAAGCTTTTGCCGCCGCTCGAAGCGATGTAACAGGATATATCACCATGTGAAACCCCATATTTTTGAATTCATCAGCACGATAATACGGCGTTTTCCCAAATTCAGTCATATTCGCAAGGAGCGGAACGGAAATACGCTCAGCAAACTGGCGGAATTCGTCCTCCTCCTGAAGCGCTTCCGGGAATATTGCGTCCGCTCCAGCCTCAATGTAAGCCGCTGCCCGTTTGATTGCGGCATCAAGCCCTTCCTGCGCTCTGGCATCAGTGCGGGCAACAACGATAAGGGTGGGCGCCGCTTGTTTGATTGCTTTTATTTTTTGCGCCATTTCCTTGATCGGTACAAGCTGTTTGCCATTTAAATGCCCGCATTTTTTCGGAAGCTCCTGGTCTTCTATTTGAACGGCAGCTACCCTGGCTTCAAGCATCTCACGAGCGGTTCGGGCGGCATTTAACACACCGCCAAATCCCGTATCGATATCCACAAGCAGAGGCAGATCAGCTGCACGCACAAGATCTTTGGCCCGTTCAGCCATCTCTGCCGATGTAACAATCCCTAAATCAGGCAGCCCCCTGCTGGCTGTGTATGCAGCACCCGACAAATAAATAGCAGAAAAACCAGCTTCTTTCGCAAGCAGGGCGGCCATCCCGTCATGGGCGCCGGGAATTTGCAGGATGTCCGGCGCTGACATCAGCTCGCGAAAACGCCCGGCAAGCTCTTCTTGCGGCGATTGCTTATTAACGATCCACGACATGACCAAGTCCTCCTTTTTACAAACAGAACATATCTACGAATTCATTTACGCGCATCGTTTGTAATGTCTCATAGCTGGTACAGCGCTCATAAATATGTTTGTGCTGTTTATCACCATAATGGGTTTTAAGATTGGCAGAAAACTTCTCAAGCAGTTTCGGCACTGCCTCGTCTCTTCGAAAACGATGGCCGAGCGGAAATTCACATTCCACCATTTCCGTGCTCGTTCCGTCTTTAAAATAAACCTGAACAGCATTTGAAATGGAACGCTTGTCGGGTTTCAAATAATCCTCGGTATACGTTTTATTTTCAGTCACTTCCATTTTATCACGAAGTTTATCTATTCTCGGATCACTCGCTGTTTCAGCCTCATAATGCTGTGCAGTGATATCACCAAACAGCAAACCGATGGCTGTAATGTATTGGAGGCAGTGATCGCGGTCTGCCGGATTGTGGAGCGGGCCTGTTTTATCAATGATTCGGATAGCGGACTCATGCGTTCTGATGACAACACGGTCAATCTCATCAATCCGGCCCTTTACCTGCGGGTGAAGAATGACAGCGCACTCCGCTGCTGTCTGGGCGTGAAATTCCGCAGGGTAAGACACTTTAAATAACACATTTTCCATGACATAAGCATCAAGCGGACGCGCAAGTTTGATCTCTTTCTTATTGAATAGAACGTCTTGGAAGCCCCATCCCGGAGCGCTCAACGCTGTCGGATAACCCATTTCCCCTTTTAACGCCATCAGCGCCAAATGAACACCTCTGCTCGTTGCATCTCCTGCCGCCCATGATTTGCGAGAGCCTGTATTCGGTGAATGCCGGTATGTCCTCAAGGCTGCATTGTCAATCCATGCATTCGTAAGCGCATTTTTGATTTCTTCTCTCCCGCCGCCCAAAAGTTTGGCTGCAACAGCGGTTGTCGCAACTTTTACAAACAGCACATGATCAAGGCCCACTCGGTTTAAGCTGTTTTCTAACGCCAGCACACCTTGAATCTCGTGTGCTTTGATCATCATTTCAAGTACGTCACGTACCGTTAAAGGCTCTTTTCCTTCAGACAGCCTCACTCTCGATACATAATCAGCAGTAGCAAGGATTCCTCCCAGATTATCAGACGGATGCCCCCACTCTGCAGCCAGCCACGTGTCGTTGTAATCGAGCCAGCGGATCATGCACCCGATATTAAACGCCGCTCTCACCGGATCGAGAACATATGACGTTCCCGGTACTTTACTTCCATTCGGCACAATCGTTCCGGGCACAATCGGGCCAAGCAGCTTTGTGCATTCGGGATACCGGAGCGCCAAAATCCCGCAGCCCAGCGTATCCAGCAACACATGCCCCGCTGTTGTATAGGCCTCTGAGCTTGTAATCTCTTTCTCAAGCACATAGTCTGTGATCTCTTCAATGACATGATCCATTTTCAGCATGCTACCAGTTCCTTTCATGGTTTATGATTCGGCCCTGTGACGCGGGCCCATATAGCTGACACGAGGGCGGAAGAGACGGTTATTGGCATGCTGTTCAATGACATGGGCGCATAAACCGGCCGTTCTCGCGCTGAAAAAGACGGGCGTATACAATGGAATCGGTATGCCAAGCATCCAATACACCGGGGCAGCATAGTAATCTAAATTCGGATAAAGGCCTTTTTCCTTCTCCATCAGCCGCTCGCCTGCTTCACACATCTCGTATAAACGATGGTCACCTGCTTTATCGCATAATTGCTGCAGCGCCTCTTTCATCATAAGCGCTCTGGGGTCCATTTTTTTCATATAGACACGGTGGCCGAATCCCATAATTTTTTCTTTTCTATTCAGTTTTGTTTGCAGAAGCTGCTCAAAATCGGATGTTGTTTTCGCCTCCAAAAGCATATACATCACAGCTTCGTTTGCTCCTCCATGAAGATTCCCTTTCAGGGAGGCGACAGCTCCTGTCAGAGCGCCATAAAGATCTGAATGTGTAGAAGCGATGACCCTGGCCGCAAAGGTTGAATTCGGCATCTCATGCTCACTGTACAGGACGAGGGACCGGTCAAAAATCCGTGCTTCCAGTGAGGACGGGATTTTTCCTGTCATCATGTAGAGAAAATTCGCACTGTACGATAGGGTTTGAAGCGGAAGAATCGGCTCTTTCTTATTGATGATCCTGTAGCTGGCAGCAGTAAGCGCAGGCATTTTTCCCAGAAGCTCATAGGCGCGCTCCTTGTTTGCAGAAGGAGACCGATCATCAATTTGCGGATCATAACCGGCAAGTGCAGACAGTCCGGTCCGCAGGCCATCCATCGGATGTGTATGCTTAGGGAGCAGTTCTAGCAGACGGAGAATATCAGTTGGCAGATTTGATGCGCTGTTTATGTTTCTTTCCAGCGTTTTCGTTTCACTTTCTACCGGCAGCCGGCCCTCCAGCAATAAATGGACAAGCTCCAAGTAGCTTTTTGTTTTAGAAAGATCAATTAAGTCATAGCCTCTTATTAAAATCTGGCTGTACTGCGTGTCAAGATAAGAAATACGGGTTTCTGCCGCGATGACACCGTCCAAACCCGGAGAATAATGCTGTTTCTCCTCCATATCCTCAACCTCCGTTTTTGCGTTTTTGTCTATCAAATTGCGCCAAGCAAATGCTTGGAAATAATCAATCTTTGAATCTCGTTCGTCCCTTCATAGATTTGCGTCACCTTTGCATCACGAAGCAGCCGCTCGACCGGATAATCCTTCATATAGCCGTATCCCCCATAAATCTGGACGGCGTCTAATGCCGCCCTTACCGCAGAATCAGAAGCAAATTGTTTAGCCATAGACGCTTCTTTTCCACAAGCTAAGCCGCGGTTATGAAGATCTGCTGCGTGATACACAAGATGCCTTGCTGCTTCTGCCCTAGTCGCCATGTCAGCCAGCTTAAACGATATGCCTTGATTCGCTGCGATAGGCCTTCCAAATTGCATCCGCTGCTTCGCATAAGCAACGGCATGCTCAAGAGCCGCCTCTGCAATACCGAGCGCCTGTGCCGCAATGCCGATGCGGCCGACATTTAAATTCGCCATGGCAATGTTGAAGCCATCACCCTCTTTGCCAAGCATATTTTCTTCAGGCACTTCTGCATTGTCAAAAATCAGCTCCGTTGTATTGGAGCCATAGAGCCCCAGCTTTTTTTCTTTTTTTCCAACAGCAAAACCGGGTGTGTTTTTTTCAACGATAAAAGCTGAAATCCCGTGCCTGCCTTGATCTGGAGCTGTTAAAGCAAACGTGATATAGATATCGGCGGCTCCGCCATTTGTAATGAATATCTTCGACCCGTTTAATACGTATTTGCCGTTCTTTTTGATTGCTGTTGTACGGAGACTTCCGGCATCCGACCCTGAATGAGGCTCAGTCAGCGCAAATGCACCCAAATGGTCTCCTGAAGCGAGCTTCGGTATATATTTCATTTTCTGTTCTTCGTTGCCGAAGTACAGAATCGGATTTGTGCCGACTGAGGTATGAACGGAAAGAATGACACCGACAGCCGCACTGATTTTTGAAATCTCATGAATCGCCAAAATATAAGAAACTGCATCCGCACCAGCACCGCCGTATCGTTCCGGCACCGGTATTCCCATTAAGCCGTGCTTACCCATTTTTTTGATCAGCTGAAGAGGAAATTCGTCCGTTTCCTCCATGATTTTTGCAGCGGGAGCAATTTCTTTTCTGGCAAAATCACGCACCATTTTTCGCATCATGACTTGCTCTTGGGTTACATGCAACTAGGCCACCCCCGGATGGAATTGACTTCAGGAAGTCTTCCCTTCATATTGATAAAAGCCGCGTCCGGTCTTTTTGCCAAGCCAGCCCGCTTTGACGTATTTGCGAAGCAGCGGGCACGGACGATATTTGGAATCGCCAAGGCCGGAATGAAGAACTTCCATAATCGATAAACATGTATCCAGTCCAATAAAATCTGCCAATGTTAGCGGGCCCATCGGATGGTTCATGCCCAGCTTCATCACCTCGTCTATCGCTTCCGGCTTCGCCACCCCCTCATACACGCAATAGATGGCTTCATTAATCATCGGAAGAAGCACACGGTTGGAAACAAACCCCGGAAAATCATTGACTTCGACTGGCGTTTTTCCCATCTTTTCCGCTAATCCCTTAACCTCTAAGGCCGTTTCTTCTGACGTAGCCAAGCCGCGAATCACTTCAACCAGCTTCATCACAGGAACAGGATTCATAAAGTGCATGCCAATGACTCGGTCAGGCCGGTTTGTCACCGCAGCGATTTCTGTAATAGGCAAAGACGACGTATTGCTGGCCAAAATCGTATGAGACGGGCAAATGTGATCAAGTTTGTTAAACATCTCGGTTTTCGCCGTCATGTTTTCTGCGATAGCCTCAATCACAATGTCCGCATGCTTTGCCTCCTCCAGCGTTTGAGAAATCGAAATGCGGCTGATCACACTCTTCACTTCCGCCTCGGTCTTGCTTCCTTTCTCAGCATCACGGGTCAGCCGTTTCTTCAACCGCCTCAATCCCGCCTCCGCAGCCTCCGGGTTCACATCATACATCCTCACATAAAAGCCTGCGCCAGCAGCTGTTTGAGCAATTCCGCTGCCCATCTGTCCTGCGCCAGCTACCATGATTTGTTTCATTTCCATTCAAATCCCCTTTTTCGTCTGTTTTAATGAACCTCCACTAAGACGGCGTCACCCTGAGCTGCACCGCTGCAAATGGCGGCAACACCCAGTCCCCCTCCCCGTCGCTTTAATTCGTAAACAAGTGTCATGAGAATTCTCGCCCCGCTTGCTCCGATCGGGTGGCCGAGTGCAATCGCACCGCCGTTTACATTTACTTTTTCAAGATCGAAACCGACAATTTTTTCGCATGTCAAAACAACAGAAGCAAACGCTTCATTTATTTCAAACAAGTCAATATCCTGGACGGTTAAAGCGTTCTTTTTCAACAGTTTGTTGATTGCAAACCCCGGTGCTGCCGCTAGCTCGTGCGCTTTCATTCCCATCGTTGAAAAACCAAGAATTGTAGCCAAAGGCTGTTTGCCAAGCGCAGCAGCTTTGTCCTCAGACATCAGCACGAACGCACCGGCTCCGTCATTGACCCCAGGCGCATTGCCGGCTGTGATGGAACCGTCACTTGTATAAATCGGTGAAAGTTTTGCAAGCTGATCCAGACTTGTGTCACGGCGAATCGCTTCATCTTTGTCAACAATGTTTGTTTTTCCTTTTCGTCCTATCCAGCTGACGGGAACTATTTCATCCTGAAACTTTCCTTCATCTTCTGCCTGAGCTGCCCGCGCATGGCTTCTTAGCGCCCATTCATCCTGCTCCCCGCGAGAGATTCCATATTCTTTGGCTGCTGTATTTCCGTGAACAGCCATATGCACCGCGTCAAACGCGCACGTTAACCCGTCATAAACCATTAAATCCCTAAGCTCCCCGTCTCCCATTCGTGCTCCCCAGCGCCCGGCGGGAATGGCATACGGAATATTGCTCATGCTTTCCATTCCCCCGGCAACAAGGATGTCTGCATCTTGCGCCCGGATCATTTGATCACATAAGGTGACAGCTCGAAGTCCGGATGCACAGACTTTATTCAGTGTTTCAGATGGCACACTCCAAGGCATTCCAGCGAGCCGGGCAGCTTGTCGGGAAGGGATCTGCCCTGAGCCGGCTTGGACAACCATGCCCATGACAGTTCCTTCCGCCTCGTCTCCAGAGACTCCAGCCCGACGTAACGCCTCTTTCATCGCAATGCCCCCAAGCTCAGCAGCCTTAACCTCTTTCAATGCCCCGCCGAATTTGCCAAATGGAGTTCTTGCGGCACTTACAATGACTGTTTTCCTCATGGTTTCACCTCATTCAGAAGATAGACAGCGCTTACAATTTCTAGTTGTCTTCTATGAATGTATGCTCTGAAACGGGCATGAATGAATGAAAAAAGAAGGCTGCTTTCAACAGCCTCCTTCTAAAAACAACTATTCATTTTTTTAACGTGGCCATAGCCTCTGCAGGAAAATCGGTAAACATTCCGTCTGCCCCCGCTTCAATGAGGCGCTTCATATCCTCCGGCCGATTGACCGTATAAGACCTTACCTTAATCGAATTATTCCTCATTCTCTTCAGTACTTCATCCGTGGTCCCCGGGCTGTTTAGCTTCGGGTGATAGCCAGAAGCCGGAATTGATGCGATATACCGATCAGCCTGATATAGCACATCTGAAGTCAATGCCGCCCGTTCGATATGGGGAGCAAGCCGGGCGCATAGCGCCAGGCTTTCATGATTAAACGTGGACAGGATGACTCTTTCCTCTATATTGAATCGTTTCACTGCCTCCAGCACTTTTTCTTCCATTCCTTCATAACGGATCACGCTGTTTTTTAATTCAATGTTGATGAGAAAATTCTTTTTTACTGCCCACGAGAGCACGTCTTCAAGCAGCGGCACTTTGATATCGCTGTACGTTTGATCGTGGCCAGCAGCAGCATTCGCAGTCATGATCACATCGTACGCTGTATCCTTCACGAATCCTTTGAGCGATGTCGTCCGGTCAAGTCTTTCATCATGGATCACAACAATGCGTCCGTCTTTTGTCAGCTGTACATCAAGCTCTATTCCGTCCGCTCCGGCTTCAATTCCTTTTTCAAATGCAAGCATGGTATTTTCGGGATATTGACCCGATGCCCCCCGATGGGCAAAAATCTTTGTCATCGTTCCACCTCAAGCCCTAATGTTTTCTCCATTATACTGATTTTGGCGTTTTCACTCTAGGATTAAGGCTGAAGCAATCACTGATCATAATAAAAATCAATGCCGTCGACAATCGCATCCGCGGCCTTTTGCTGGTATTGTTCGCTTCCAAGCTTGTCCGCATCAGAGCTGTTTGTAATAAATCCAACCTCCGCCAGCACACTCGGCATTTGTGAATATGTAATGACGTAAAAGTCTGATTCTTTCACGCCTCTGTCTCTCGTCTGTAAGGATGAGACGAGCTTTGACTGAATATCAGCTGCCAGACGCCGGCTGTTTTCCCCTTCATAATCAGACTGAAAATACGTTTCTGTTCCTGAAGCTGAAGCAACCCCGGAATTTACATGAATGCTGACAAAAAGATCGGCGTGATTGGCACTTGCCTTTGCGACTCTGTCCTCCAAGGTCAGAAAATGATCGTCTGATCTGGATGCAACAGGATGGGCCCCCTCCGCTTTGAGCTTGTCCGTTACTTGCTTGGAAACTGCCAAATTAATATCCTTTTCAAAGAGCCCATTCCCGACTGCTCCGCTGTCTTCACCGCCGTGTCCGGCATCAATGTATACTGTTTTCCCTTCTATCGGCTCTGCCGCCTGAGCGCAAGGCGCGAGCGTCAAAGCCAATCCGCATAGCGCCAAGCTCCTCCATAACTTTCTCAACTTTCTCCCTCCGGTCTTTTATCACGAATTCTTCTGCAGCTGAATGTCTTCCAGCTGTAAGGTTCCATTATCCTTTTTTATATATTTCACCTGGACATCTGTGTGATCTGGCAGCGATTCACATTCATCACGTTTATCCTCCGGAACTTGTATCATGGCTTCTTCTCCATTTAGAGAAACCGCGATTGTATGCGGATCAGCCGAGCCAATGTATTTTCCCTCTTCGGTAAACCTTGGAGCTGAGTCATCCGCACTCGCAATACTGCACCCTGAGAGAAGGAGCACAGTACACAGCAAAAGAACCGTTTGTTTCACATGATCACCTCTTCCTGATGTTTGGCTTTTATCTTTGACCAGAATAGCGGATTTGTAAAGACGCTGTGTATACAGGCGATGAAGTTCCATGATTTTCAAAAGGGCTATCCGACCTGATCATTTCCTGTTGTTAGTAAGAAAACAATCATATTTGTCTATGAGGATGGCTCTAAATGAGACGCATATTAGAAAAAATTAACGGAAAGAAGCAACTTTTTATTCATTTTGAAAAATATGAGGAACGAGGTGAGCAAATGGTTTGACGGCTGGATCAGACAGGCGTAACCTTTTAAAGAATATTTCCTTTACAGAAAGAAGTTACAGCCATGAAAAAGTTCGTCCTGCTGCTCGCTGCAACGGTCATCACTTGCTCTATCGGCCATCAAATCAGCGGCGGCTACAAAGCTCCCGAAAAAGAGCGGAGAAAACATCACTCTGTACTCAAGATATTCAGCCGGTAAAGCAGATCAATTGCATTAATTTTTACATATAGGCTAGAATATGTCCGAATCCAAACGAAAGAAGATGATCAAATGAACCCAAAGTATAAACCGCTGTTTGAACCATTTACGTTTAAAAGCGGCGTTACAATTGACAACCGGATCGCAGTAGCACCAATGACTCATTACGCTTCTAACGATGACGGCACGATATCTGATGCAGAGCTTGATTACATCATCCCCCGTTCAAAAGAAATGGGAATGGTGATTACAGCCTGCGCAAATGTCACTCCGGACGGAAAGGCATTTCCCGGGCAGCCGGCCATCCATGAAGACTCCAACATTCCAGGTTTGAAAAAATTAGCACAAGCCATTCAGGCACAAGGCGCTAAAGCCGTTGTGCAAATTCATCACGGCGGCATTGAATGCCCGTCTGAGCTCGTTCCTCAACAAGATGTTGTAGGACCAAGTGACGTGTTTGATAACGGCAAACAAATTGCCCGCGCATTAACAAATGAAGAAGTGGAAAACATCGTGAAGGCATTTGGAGAAGCGACAAGACGCGCCATTGAAGCCGGCTTTGACGGTGTCGAAATTCACGGTGCAAACGGCTACTTGATACAGCAGTTTTATTCTCCGAAAACCAATCAGCGCACAGACCGCTGGGGAGGAAGCGATGAAAAACGATTAGCCTTCCCGCTCGCTATTGTCGATGAAGTGAAAAAAGCCGCTTCAGAACATGCGAAGGGTGCGTTCTTAGTCGGCTACCGTCTGTCTCCGGAAGAACCTGAGACACCAGGATTGACCATGACTGAAACCTTTACGCTCGTTGATGCTTTAGGGGATAAAGAATTGGACTATCTTCATATCTCACTGATGGATGTGAATTCAAAAGCGCGCCGCGGTGCAGATCCGACTCGCACACGTATGGACTTGTTGAATGAACGAGTCGGAAAAAAAGTGCCGCTGATCGCCGTCGGTTCCATTCATTCTGCAGATGACGCGCTGGCCGTCATCGAAAACGGTATTCCGCTAGTCGCTATGGGACGCGAAATTTTAGTTGACCCTGACTGGACGGTAAAAGTAAAAGAAGGCCGTGAAAAGCAAATCGAAACAGTGATCAAAGGCACAGATAAAGAAAAATATCATTTGCCTGAACCGCTATGGCAAGCCATTGTGAACACGCCTGGCTGGGTGCCTTATAAAGATTAATGTGCAAAGACTGCCGAAGTTTATTATAAAAAAAGATCCCTTATATAAGGGATCTTTTTCTCTAGTCAATCAGTTTGTGCAAAACCCTAAACGGCAGGAACAGCAAATGGCCTGCCACTTCAGAAAGCAAATCTAACAAAAGTCCGTCACGCTTTCTTGCTTTTTTCTTGCTCATTCGTACGTCTCCTTTGAATAAAATACACCTTACTTACGATTTTGCAGGGGAAAGGTTTCAATTTGATTCTGATTGTTTGGTTTTGATTCTCCAAGCAGCGAGAACACATGAAACCATGACCATAAATGAGATAAAGTCAATCAGGGTGCCTAGTAAGCGTGAATCTGTGATGATGTTCGAATTGACGCAAAGCGCAAGAATAAATAAGGCAATCAGCAGACCATATTTTTCAAACACATACCTCACTCCTTGCGGAAAATAAATTTTCATATCCATCACCTATGATAACAAATGTCGCCAAAAAAACGCCTCCTATTTATCAGTGTGAACCAATAAATAAAAGACGTTTGATTTAATCATCACATAATATGCACATGTTTAAGAAGCCTTATGTTCTAATCTAAGCTTATCCGCAACCATTGCAATGAATTCGCTGTTGGTAGGTTTAGCTTTTGTCATGCTGACGGTATAGCCGAACAACGAGGAAATGGAATCAATGTTTCCTCTGCTCCATGCCACTTCAATTGCATGGCGGATCGCTCTTTCTACACGGCTTGCGGTTGTGTTGAATTTTTTGGCGATGTCCGGATAGAGGACTTTTGTAATGCTGCCTAGCAATTCGATGTCATTGTATACCATTGAGATTGCTTCGCGCAAATAGAGATAGCCTTTTATATGTGCCGGGACGCCGATTTCATGGATAATGCTTGTGATGCTCGCGTCGAGATTTTTCTTTTTTGGTTCAGGCTGGCTGCTGCGTATAATGCTGCTTTGCGATGATGGTGCACGATGCGTCACGCTGCTGGCATTTCCGCTGACCTGGCGGATATGGCCGACAAGGTTTTCCATATCAAACGGTTTGAGAATAAAGTAGGACGCGCCTAAATCGACGGCCTTTTTCGTGACATCTTCCTGTCCAAAGGCTGTCAGCATAATCACATTCGGTTGTTTTTTCAGATCTGATTCCCTCAGCCGCTCTAAAACCGCAAGTCCGTCTAAATGCGGCATAATAATATCCAATACGAGGACATCGGGATCTTTTTCATTAAACAACGACAGGCACTCCTGTCCGTTATAAGCAACACCGATCACTTCCATGTCTTCCTGTCCTTCTATATATTCACTCAACAGGCTTACCAGCTCTCGATTATCGTCAGCAACACAAACTTTAATTTTCTCCACGTTTCTTCCTCCCCAAATGTAGTTAACAGGATTCACCCTTGCTACATGTTTACATTCGACAAAACCGCTATATACCCTCTAAAAAAATCATAATCACCAATATTAGTGGCATATCTTTGTTATTCTATGTTTTTCTCCGTTTTTCGACTAAAAATGAAATTTGACAAATAAGGAAACGTGAATTTGTCGAAAAATCTTCTTTTGTATATTTTACCGTATGTATTCTGAGAAGTGAAGAGGGATCAAAATAAAAAAACTGCCGGAAACTCCGGCAGTCAGCTTGCTTTTTCTTTTCCGTAAATATCAATTCCCGCTTCGGACAGCATCCATTCAATATGAACACCGTAGCCGCTTGTCGGGTCATTTACAAACACATGAGTGACAGCGCCGATCACTTTTCCATTTTGAATGATCGGGCTTCCGCTCATCCCCTGTACGATGCCTCCTGTTTCTTTCAACAGCCTCGGATCAGTTATTTTTAAGACCATTCCTTTTGTCGCCGGAAATTTTTGCGGCGTCGTGCTGACGATTTCAATATCAAATTTTTCTACCTTGTCATCATCAATAACCGTTAAAATTTCAGCCGGCCCTTTTTTGACTTCATCAGAAAATGCAACCGGCAGCGCTTCATCTGAAATATTGTTTTGAATGGGCTGATGCAATGTTCCGAATATCCCAAATGGGCTGTTTCTGTTAATATCCCCGATCGTTTTGCGTTCTGAGGAAAATCGCGCCAGTTTTTCTCCCGGATTTCCGCCTGTCCCTTTTTCAATTGATGTTACAGTGGATTTAACGATTTCTCCGTTCTCCACTACAATTGGTTTCTTTGTGTCCATATCGGAAATCACGTGGCCAAGTGCTCCGTATTTTTTTGTTTTCGGGTCAAAAAAAGTCATGGTGCCGATGCCGGCAGCCGAATCTCTGATATATAATCCGATTCTGTACTTGCCTTCTGCTTCATCCTTTTCGGGAATAAGCTTTGTTTTGATTTTTTGCTTATCACGTTTAATCAGCAAATCCAAAGATTCTCCGGTTTTACCGGCCTTCTGGATAAATGGGGCTACATCATTCATTTTTTCAATTTTCTGTCCATTCATCTCAATAATGATGTCACCCGCTTCAATGCCAGCCGTTTCTCCCGGAGATTTTTTGCCTTCACTTGTGTTGATTTGATGAAATCCGACGACAAGAACACCTACGGAATGAAGTTTAACACCGATTGATTGTCCGCCGGGTATGACTTTTAAATCAGGAAGAACTTGCACTTTTGTTTTTTTGATTGGAAATCCGGCAAGATCGTATACTAACTCTGACTCGCCCGATTTTTTGCCTGTCACCTTGATTTCATGCGGGTCTTTCTTTACTGTAAACGCTTCCGATGATTCTTGTGCATGAGCGTTTACCGATAAACTCGTTTCAATCGCTTGTGTTTGGGTTTCAAATACTCTCATTTGCGTTGGAATCAGTAAATACTCTTTTAGCGGTTTGCATAAACCTACACTTAATAACGAAACAAGGAGAATTAAACCTACTGCTTTTCTGATGTTATCGGGCATTCACTACTTCACTCTCCTCGCTCCTATCCCACACCTTCTTTATGTCTTGCTGCTACATCATTAATTTTGCCTTCTGTCGCCTTATTTATAACTGTCATATAAAGAAAAACATTGGATATACTGATGAACGAATGGATGTGTGCGAAAAAAATAAGCTGCGCTTCTCACGCAGCTTACCCAGTTGTTTTGACTTGATCCGCTTGTTTTAAAAGTTCCTTCGCATGGCGTTTCGTTAAGTCCGTTACCTCGACTCCAGCAATCATGCGCCCGATTTCCACTACCTTTTCCTGCTTGGACAGCGGCTTGACACGTGTCGTCGTTCTGCCGTCTTTTAATTCCTTCGCAATATAAAGATGCGTATCGGCCATAGCAGCCACCTGAGGCAGGTGTGTAATACACAGCACTTGTGATCCTATTGAGACTTTATGAATTTTCTCAGC
Source organism: Bacillus sp. N12A5 (assembly GCF_026790125.1). NCBI lineage: Bacteria > Bacillati > Bacillota > Bacilli > Caryophanales > Bacillaceae > Bacillus > Bacillus sp. N12A5. Next base: position 43,294 of record NZ_JALAMR010000016.1, read on the forward strand.
AATTGCCTGCGCAACTCTGCCGCTTACACCCGTATCAACCTCATCGAAAATAATCGATGTTACATCCTGCTGAGAGGAGAAAATGCTTTTTATTGCAAGCATCACCCGGGACAGCTCTCCTCCGGAAGCGACTTTTGACAGGGATTTAAGCGGCTCGCCAGTGTTGGTTGAAATTAAAAACTTCACCAGATCAATCCCTTGTTCAGACAGCTGAACAGGCTGACCGTTTACAATTGGCGCCTCCTCATTGCGTGACGCTGTTCTGACCTTAAATTCCGTATCAAAAGTTGATTTTTCCATGTATAGGCTTTTTAATTCCCGATGAATTTCATCGGCCAGCTTTTTCGCCCATGCTTTCCGGATTTGTGAAACATTTGCCGCTTCCACTGCAACATCCTTGCCGACAGAGTCAAGTTCCTTCTTCAAGCTTTGAAGATGGCTGTCCCTGTTTTCAATTTGGTCTATCTCTTCTTCAATTTTAGAAGCGTATTCCAAAATGTCTTCAACAGTTGCACCATATTTTCGTTTCAGCTGTTTGATTTCATTAAGGCGCGTCTCAATATAGTTCAGGCGTTCTGGATCATATTCTAGCTCATCCAGCATATTTCTCATCTGAAATGTAGCGTCCTCCAGCAGATAGTAGGAGTTCGAAACACTTTCAGACAGTTTTTTCAACGGTTCGTTAATGTCAGATATATCTTCAAGCTGCGCTGATGCCATTCCGACCCAGTCCAGTCCGCCCTGCTCACTGCGAAGTGCGTTATATGCATTTTGCAACGATTCATATATCTTCTCAAAATTTGAAATTTGCTGGCGTTCTTCTTGGAGCTGTTCATCTTCATTAAGCTCAAGCTTTGCCGATTCGATTTCTTCGAGCTGAAATTGAATGAGATCAAGGCGGTGGGCCATTTCCTGCTCGCTTTCGGAAAGCTGTTTTAGTTTTTTAAGCAGCTTCATATATCGCTGGTACCCTTCCTGATACGCCTGGAGCGCGCTTTCCACTTCTGCTCCGGCAAACTTGTCCAAAAGCTGGAGATGATTTTCGTCCTCCATTAACAGCTGGTTATCGTGCTGCCCGTGAATATCTAATAAAAGCCTGCCGATCTCTCTTAGCGAGGCAATCGTGACAAGCTTGCCATTAACCCGGCAAACGCTTTTCCCGCTCGTGCTGATATCCCTTCTCATCACGATCATTTCGTCTGAAACGTCGATTCCCTGTTCAGCGCACACGTCAAAAACGGGATGCCCGCTCTCTAACAGAAACAGCCCCTCAAGTTCGGCTTTGGCCTCTCCATACCTGACAAATTCAGATGAGCCGCGGCCCCCGACTAAAAGAGAAATGGCATCTATGATGATGGATTTGCCGGCTCCGGTTTCTCCTGTTAAAACCGTGAGCCCGCGTTCAAAAGAAACCGTCAGTTCCTCAATAATGGCAAAGTTTTTAATCGATAGTTCAGCTAACAAACAGCATTACACCTCTTATCTTTGTTAGATTTCTATTTACAGCAGCTCAAGCAGCCTGTTTTTTACGCCGTCTGTATCTTCAGGAGTCCGGCAAATAATTAAGATCGTGTCATCTCCGCAAATGGTCCCCATAATTTCATCCCAGTCCAAATTGTCCATCAGCGCCCCGATTGCCTGAGCGTTGCCCGGCATCGTTTTCAGCACAATCATATGGCTTGCTGAGTCTACTTTTACAAAAGCGTCCATCAGCGCCCGCTTCAGCTTGGATAGCGGATTGAAACGCTGGTCTGCCGGAAGGCTGTATTTGTAAGAACCGTTATTCGTAGGCACTTTTACAAGGTGAAGTTCTTTAATATCCCGTGAAACCGTGGCTTGAGTCACTTTGTATCCATCCTGCTTCAGCATGTCGACCAATTCATCTTGCGTTTCGATTTCATTGCTTGTAATGATCTCTCTGATTTTAATATGCCTCTGGCCTTTGTTCATGTAAGCACCTCTATTTCCAGCTTATCTGTTCTTTTATGTTATATGATTCTCTGCAAATTGTACATGAATGCAGAAAAAAGGAATAATAGCGCCCTATTATTCCGGTACATCTGCTTTTTTTTCTTTTAACGTCTTATGCGCCTCTTCCACAATACGATTGATCTCTTCTTCCGGCAGCTCCTGCCCTACCTGCCCCTCTCCAGCCCAATGCAAATGAAGGAGAAATTCAATATTTCCGTCCCCTCCCGTGATTGGAGAAAATGACAGGCCTTTGCAGATATAGCCTTCAGCTGCAGAAAAGCTGATCATTCGCTTGAGCACATCAGCATGCACTTTAGGATCTCTGACAATCCCTTTTTTGCCGACGGATTCCCGTCCCGCTTCAAACTGCGGCTTAACAAGAGCTATGCAGTCACTGCCAGGTACAAGCAATGTTTTGAGGACAGGCAGGATGAGCCGAAGTGAAATAAAGGACACATCAATTGTGGCAAACTCCGGCATGCCCTTTGTAAAGTCCGCCGGTGTTGCGTAACGAAAGTTCGTCCGTTCCATCACAACGACCCGCTCATCCTGCCTAAGCTTCCAAGCAAGCTGATTGTAGCCTACATCCACCGCGTATGACTGTTTAGCTCCGTTTTGCAGAGCGCAGTCCGTGAAACCTCCGGTGGAGGAGCCAATATCAATCATAATTTTATCCTGAACAGAGACGGGAAACTCTTTCAGCGCTTTTTCAAGCTTTAAGCCGCCCCTGCTCACATATTTCAGCGGGTTTCCTTTGACGGTTAACGGAAGATCGCGGTCAATTTTTTCTCCAGGCTTGTCCATTCGGTTTTCGTTTGAATAGACAATCCCCGCCATAATGGCTCTCTTGGCTTTTTCCCGCGTTTCCGCCAGCCCTCTTTCCACTAGTAATACATCTAATCGTTCTTTCTTTGAGGTCATGATCCAATTCCTTTATGTGTCTTCGGCGGCATCAGTAATCGAATACGGTTTGCCACCTGCTGTTTAGTTAGTCCAATTTCTTCAAGAAGCGCAGTTACGCTTCCGTGTTCAATAAACCGATCCGGGATTCCCATTCTGTCAATTGGTGTAAGATATTCACCTTGATCATGAGCGAACTCTAAAATCGAACTTCCGAATCCGCCTTCTAAGACCGCTTCTTCAATCGTTAAAATCGGCAAGCCTTCTTTTAGGATATCCTTCATCATCTTTTCATCGATCGGCTTGATATAGCGCGCATTCACAACACGCACGGAAAGGCCTTCTTTTTGCAGCTCTTCAGCTGCTTCAAGCGCCATTTCGATAGTTGTTCCAAATGTTAAGATGACAGCGTCATTTCCCGGACGCAGCACCTCCCACGTGCCGATCGGAATCGTTTTCAACTGTTCATCCATTTTTACGCCGAGTCCGTTTCCGCGCGGAAAACGCATCGCAATCGGGCCTTCGTCATAGCTGAGTGCTGTATGAACCATATGCTGTCCTTCATTTTCATCTTTCGGCATCATTAAGACGATGTTTGGGATATGGCGCATAAACGCAATATCAAACACGCCTTGATGTGTCTCTCCGTCAGCGCCGACAAGCCCTGCACGGTCAATGCCAATAAATACATTGGCGTTTTGGCGGCAAATGTCATGAACAACTTGGTCATATGCCCTTTGCAGGAAGGTTGAATAAATCGCCAAAAACGGCTTCATCCCCTGCATTGCCATAGCTGCCGCCATTGTTGCGGCATGCTGTTCTGCGATTCCTACATCGAACATGCGGTCAGGGAATTCCTTCGCAAAGCCTTCAAGCTTGGATCCAACAGGCATAGCCGGTGTAATGGCTACAATGCGTCCGTCCTCGCGCGCCATGCGCTGCACAGTTCCGCTGACTAGGCCGCTCCATGAAGGAGCTGCTGCTTTTGGTTTTACAAAGTCACCGGTATTAATTTTATATGGTCCGGTACCGTGCCATGTTCCGACCGTATCGGTCTCAGCCGGTTTGTATCCCTTCCCTTTTTTCGTGATGACATGCAGGAGAACCGGGCCTTTCGTTTTTTTGGCGTATTGAAGATTCTCAATCAGCTCATGATAAGAATGTCCGTCCACCGGGCCTAAATACGTAAAACCAAGCTCTTCAAAAAACATTCCCGAAACAAGCATGTATTTCAGGCTGTCTTTGACTCGTTCCGCTGTGGCAGCAAGTTTGCCACCGACTGCCGGAATCTTTTTAAACAAGTATTCGAGCTCATCTTTTACCCACTGGTATTTCCCGGCAGTGCGCAGCCGTCCGAGCATAGAATGAATGGCGCCGACATTTGGTGCAATACTCATCTCATTATCATTGAGGATGACAATCATGTCTTTTTTCTCGTCGCCAATGTGGTTCAGCGCTTCAAGCGCCATTCCGCCGGTCAACGCTCCGTCACCAATGATCGGAATAATAAATTCATCCGTTCCTTTAATATCACGCGCAGCTGCCATCCCCATCGCGCCTGACAGAGAAGTTGAGCTGTGCCCGGTTTCCCACACATCATGCTCGCTTTCACTCCGCTTTGGGAATCCGCAAAGCCCTTTATACTGGCGAAGCGTCGCAAATTCTTTTCCGCGCCCTGTCAACAGCTTGTGGACATACGACTGGTGGCCTACATCCCACAAAAACTTGTCCTTCGGGCTGTTAAATTCCTTATGCAGCGCAACAGTAAGCTCTACGACACCTAAGTTTGGGCCGATGTGGCCGCCGGAAGCGGATAAGGTTGTAATTAAAAATTGACGGATTTCATCACTTAATTTCTCTAATTCATCAATGGACATGTTTTTTAAAAACGACGGGTCCTGTATTGATAAAAGATCCAAAGCGGATCAACTCACTTTCAGCATGAATTTCTGCAATGATACATGTCTTCCGAATGCCGAGCTGGACAATGGCCGGTTCTCAGGCATAAAAAAAGACAAACGCGCTTTTCCTTTTCATTTTTCATATAAACTGCTTACATTTTACCATATCTCGTGCAGCCGCTTCAAATTAGGATCGTTTTAGTGATCTCTTGCCGCAATTAAATCACAAAGTTCATATAAAAGGTCTTTTTGAAGAGACAGTCCGCTGATTAAACGCTTCGCTTCATTGATATGAACATCCAATTTATGTTTAGCCCCATCCAGTGAAAGAAGTGACGGGTAAGTCGATTTGTCGTTTGTTGTATCTGAGCCGACCCGTTTGCCGATTTTCTCTTCACTGCCTTCTAAATCTAAAATATCGTCTCTGATTTGAAAGCCGATTCCAATGTGGCTGCTGAAGGAACGCAGCGTTTCAATATCTTCCTCAGGCGCATCCGCCAAAATGGCACCGGCGATTACGCAAAAGCCGAGAAGCTTTGCAGTTTTCCGTTCATGAATGGATTCGAGCTCCTCCAGCGTGACTTGGCGGTTTTCCGCTTCCATGTCAGCTACTTGTCCCCCGACCATGCCTTCAGTGCCTGCCGCTGAAATCAGTTCATTCACAAGACGAAGGCGCTTTTCTGCTGACACCTCGTCCGATACGTGGGATGTAATCAGCTTAAAGCTTTCCGTAAGTAGCCCGTCACCTGCTAATACCGCTGTTGCTTCACCGAATACTTTATGGTTTGTCGGCTTCCCGCGGCGCAAATCGTCATCATCCATACAAGGAAGGTCATCATGAATTAACGAATACGTGTGAATCATTTCGACAGCACAGCCGACTGGAATGCCGTCCTTTTCATTTTTCCCATATGCGTTTAAAACTGCCAGTACAATGAGGGGCCGCAGTCGCTTTCCGCCAGCCTCAAGGGAATACAGCATAGATTTCTTTAATGAGTCAGGCATATCTAGCATTTCTGTATAGACAGAAAGCTGTTTTTCAATCGTTTTTTTCCGCTCCGCCAGAAAGCTCGTTAATTTATTTGTCACCTTCGTCTTCCTCCTGAACACTGAAAGGTGCCAGTTCGCCGTCTTCTTTTAAAATGAAGTCCATTTGTTTTTCAACTTTTTGCAGCTTTTCGTGACACATTTTTGAAAGAGCCATGCCTTCTTGGAAATAGTTAATCGCTTGCTCTAAAGGCACATCGCCCTCTTCAAGCTTTGATACAATGCTCTCTAGCCCTTTCATCGCTTCTTCAAATGTCATGTTTTCATTTTTTTTCACGTCTGTCATTTTTCTTCCCCTCTCTTTTCTAATACTTCACAGGTCAGCACGCCATCCTTCAGCTTGACCTCAACCTGGTCCTTCTCTTCTATCTGACTGACACTTTTAATGAGTTCGTCCTCTTTATATGCCAAGCTGTATCCTCTTTCCATCACTTGAAGAGGACTTAACGCATTCAGCTTGCCAAGAACAGTTTGAAATTGGGAATGCAGATGCTTCATTTGGATATTCATATTTTTTGTCAGCTGATTTGTTTGTTCCTCGTATCGTTTTCTTGCTTGCTTCAGCTGTTCATGAGGATGCAGCGCCTCTAATCTGTATGTTTCACGCTCAAGCTGCCTGCTTTTTCGATCTAAAAGAGCGGTAAGCTGCGCTTGAAACTGCTGATAGGCAAGGTCAAACTGCTGCTCTTTTTGCGCATACAAACGCTTTGGAAAACGAAAGGCATACGAGGATTGCAGTGTTTGAATCCGTTCTTTTTTCTGGCTTAGATGCTGCTGCATCGCTCTTGTCATTCTGACTTCCGCTGTTTTTGTCCGTTCAATTAAATCAGTGGTATGCGGTACGGCAATCTCAGCTGCTCCTGTCGGCGTCGCGGCTCTGACATCAGCGACAAAATCACTGATCGTAAAGTCCGTTTCGTGCCCGACTGCCGATATAATCGGTATGTGAGAAGCAAAGATGGCGCGTGCTACAATTTCTTCATTAAATGCCCATAGTTCTTCAATCGAGCCGCCGCCTCTTCCGACAATTAATACGTCGCAAATCTCTTTTTCATTTGCCTCTTCAATGCGCGTAACGATGGATCTGCTCGCATTTTCGCCCTGTACGAGCGCTGGAAGAACAATGACTTTTACAAGGGGATATCTTCTTTTTAGAGTTGTAATGACGTCTCTGACAGCAGCACCCGTTGGAGATGTCACAACCCCGATTGTGGCTGGAAATGCGGGGATTTGTTTTTTGTAGCGATCGTCAAATAAACCTTCTCCGGCAAGCTTCTTTTTTAGCTCTTCGTACGCTAAATAAAGCGCTCCGACCCCGTCAGGCTGCATTTCTTTGGCATATAATTGGTAGTTTCCGCTCGGTTCGTATACGGAAATTCCGCCTCTGATGAGCACCTTCATCCCGTTTTCAGGTTTAAAAGGCAGACGCTCGCTCTGTCTCGCGAACATCACCGACTGCATTCTGGCGTTTTCGTCCTTTAATGTGAAATAAATGTGGCCTCTTGTGTGTATTTTTACATTCGATAATTCGCCTTTAATCCAAATATTTTCAAGGTGAGGATCTACATCGAATTTTCGTTTTATATACTTTGTTAGCGCTGAGACGGTAACATACGCTGTTTCACCCATGTCTCAAACTCCTCTCATAAGCATTCCTGCACCATAACTAAAGAAAACCCGCCCTGGCTTTAGGAGCCTGAAGAAGCGGGTATCGTGCTCATATTCACAGCAGGCCAACGTCCCGCCTGTGAATATCTCCAATTATCTATGATAACGTACGTTTCGCAGATTTAACAGTATTATGCGCAAGCATCGTGATGGTCATTGGACCTACTCCGCCCGGAACCGGCGTGATGAAGGATGCCTTTTCCTTTGCCCCTTCAAATTCAACATCTCCGCAAAGCTTTCCGCTTTCCAGACGGTTAACGCCGACGTCAATGACAACAGCACCCTCTTTGATCTGGTCTGCATTGATGAAATTGGCTCTGCCGACTGCCACCACCAGGATGTCCGCTTTTTTCGTATGTTCTGTAATGTTTTCTGTTCTTGAATGACAGTAGGTAACCGTCGCGTTTTCATTTAATAAAAGCTGGCCGACAGGTTTGCCGACAATATTGCTTCGGCCGACTACAACAACTTCTTTACCGGAAAGGTCAATATTCGTTTTCTTCAAAAGCTCAACAATTCCGTGAGGCGTACAAGGAAGAAACGTATCTTCGCCAAGAAGCATTTTCCCTACGTTTAACGGGTGAAAACCGTCTACATCTTTATCAGGAGAGATACGTTCGATTACCGCTTTTTCAGAAATATGGTCTGGAAGCGGAAGCTGAACGAGAATGCCGTGAAACTCAGGATCTTGATTGTATTGATCGATAATGGAAAGCAGTTCAGCTTCGGTAAGGCTGCTGTCAAATTGATCGAGCTTGAAATTCATTCCCATTGTTTCAGCCGCTTTTTTCTTTCCTCGCACGTAAGAGTGAGAAGCAGGATCATCTCCAATCAAAATAACCGCCAGTCCAGGAGTGACGCCTTGCTTTTTAAGCTCTTCTACCTCTTTTGCCAATTGTTCGCGTTTTTCTCTAGCCGTTTCTTTTCCGTCGATGATTGTTGCAGTCATTTTCTTTCCTCCTATGATTGTTCAATATCAGATTTAATGTTAGAAAGAACCCCGTTTACAAACTTTGTCGCTTTGTCATCACCAAACCGTTTTGCCAGCTCAATCGCTTCGTTCATAGAGACATTCACCGGAATGTCTTCGGCATATGCCATTTCGTATGCTGCCAGACGCAAAATCGCGCGGTCAACATTGGCAATCCGATCGAGCTTCCAATTCACCAGATGCTTGGAGATCATTTCATCCAGCTGAACTTGGTGTTCCAATACCCCGTGCACAAGCTGTTCAAAGAAAGGATCTGTTTTTTCTTCATCCAATGCATGTTCTATGGCTTCATTCACTGCAATATCGCTGACATCAATTTGAAATAGTGCCTGCAAAGCTTTTTCTCTTGCTGTTCTTCTTTTCATTTTCTTTCTCCTTTGATCCTCTTTATCCGCTTGTCGTTAAGCCACAAAGAGATCATAACATATTTTTTTCGTATCCGCATATTGAAATCAAGGTTTTTTACCCTATTGCCGAATATTTTCACACACCTTAATATGATTATTCGGATTTCACGTTCATGAAGAAACTCGGCTGCCTTGAGCCGGTTTTCTTCATGCTTTGAAATAAAGGGTAACGTGTAAAAAAACCAAAGGGCCGCCCTCCCCTTGGTTTTTTGTTAAGCCATTTACATTTCTTCGTCGATTTGGACTTCCTGGGCTTTTGTGTCAAATTGAATGCCGACGATGTGAATATTGATCTCATTAATCGAAAGAGACGTCATATTTAATAAGGTTTGACGAATGTTTTCCTGAACAGACGCTGCAACTTTCGGAATTGAAACACCGAATGTAACGACACAGTATACATCGATTGTAATTCCGTCATCCGCCAGATCTACTTTGACACCTTTGCCATGATTCACTTTACCGAAGCGCTCAACGACACCTGTCGCAAAGTTTCCGCGCATTTCGGCAACCCCGTCAACTTCTGAAGCTGCTATGCCGGCAATGACCTCAATGACTTCCGGTGCAATCTCAACCTTACCTAAATGCGTATCTTCTTGATCCATTTTAAGCAAGCTGTTGTCTTTCATTCAATTCACCTCCGTAAAAATTATGAGCCCATTACATCATATGTTTCTAAAAATTTTGTATTAAACTCTCCGCTTACAAATGTTTCGTGTTCAAGCAGTTTTAAGTGGAACGGGATTGTTGTCTCAATGCCTTCGATCACGAATTCGCTCAATGCGCGCTTCATGCGGGCAATGGCTTCATCTCTCGTTTTTCCGTATGTGATTACTTTTGCAATCATACTGTCATAGTACGGAGGGATGGCATAGCCCGGGTACGCAGCAGAATCGACACGGACACCAAGGCCGCCGGGAGGCAGGTACATTTTAATTTCACCAGGTGACGGCATAAAATTTTTACTTGGATTTTCTGCGTTGATTCGGCATTCGATAGCCCAGCCTTGGAATTCGACATCCTCTTGTTTGAGGCTGAGTTCCATTCCTGATGCAACTTTGATCTGTTCCTTAATCAGGTCAGTTCCTGTTACCATTTCTGTTACTGGATGTTCTACCTGGATTCTCGTGTTCATTTCCATGAAGTAGTAGCGCTGTTCTTTGTAGTCGTAAATAAATTCAACAGTTCCCGCGCCTGTATAGCCGACTGCTTTTGCAGCCTTAACCGCTGCATCTCCCATCTGCTCCCTGATTTCTGAATCAAGCGCCGGAGACGGCGTTTCTTCCAAAAGCTTTTGCAGGCGTCTTTGAATCGAGCAGTCGCGTTCACCCAAATGGATCGTATTTCCGTAGTTATCGGCAAGCACTTGGATCTCAACATGACGAAAATCTTCTATGTATTTTTCGATGTAAACACCTGGATTTCCAAATGCTGTTGCAGCTTCCTGCTGTGTAATCTTAATGCCTTTGATCAGTTCCTCTTCGGTGCGGGCAACCCTGATCCCTTTTCCGCCTCCGCCTGCGGTGGCTTTTATAATTACAGGATACCCAATTTCATTAGCAAGCGAAACCGCTTCTTCCACATTTTCTATAATTCCTTGTGATCCCGGTACGATCGGGACGCCTGCCTGTTTCATCGTTTCCCGCGCAACGTCTTTTGTTCCCATTTTTGAAATGGCGTCAGCACTCGGGCCGACAAAAGTGACGTTGACTTCTTCACATAATTCCGCGAAATCAGCATTTTCAGCTAAGAACCCATATCCCGGATGAATAGCGTCCGTGCCTGTCAGCTTCGCAACACTCACAATATTTGTAACATTTAAGTAGCTGTCTTTTGATGCTTTCGGTCCGATACAAAAAGCTTCATCGGCCATTTGAACATGAAGGGCATCTTTATCGGCTTCTGAATAAACAGCGACAGTCTCAATTCCGAGCTCCTTACAGGCTCTGATGATTCTGACAGCAATTTCTCCTCTGTTGGCGATCAATAGCTTTTTAATCATGTTAAGTCTCCTTACTCTGCTTTCACAAGAAATAGAGGTTGTCCGTATTCGACCAGCTGGCCGTTTTCTACTAATACTTCAACGATTTCGCCTTTTACTTCTGCTTCGATCTCGTTGAATAGCTTCATCGCTTCTACAATGCAGACAACTGTATTTTCATTTACTTTTGAACCAGCCGTTACATAAGGGCCAGCTTCCGGTGATGAAGATGCATAAAACGTTCCTACCATTGGTGAAGTAATTTTATGCAGATTTTCATCTTGCTTCGGTGCTTCTTGGGCAGGTGCGGGAGCTGCTTGCTGCGCTTGCGGCTGAACTGCCTGCGGAGCCTGAGCCTGTACAGATGCTGCCGGCGCCTGCTGCATGACTTGAACAGTGCCTGCTTCATGTTTTTTCAGTTTTAAGGATACACCTTCATTTTCATATACGAATTCGTCAATTGTAGACTCGTCAATTGCTTTAATCAGCTCGTGGATTTCTTTCATATTTAACATTCAATCGCACTCCTATGTATGAAATTTCTTTTTTATAGGTTACTACTAAAAGTACATACTATGTTTATCTTACAGGAGCGGACTTTTGAATTCAACTCTAATATGATTGCAACGCAAAAAGCCCGCTGTTTAAGCGGGCGTGTTTTCTCTTTCTTTATTTGGATGGTTCAAATGTGACAGCGACGTCTTTCATTGTTTTGATTTCTTTTGCCACAAGGTCTATGATCGCTGTGGCCTTCGATTTGGAGTGTTTGTCTGATTTGACTGTAATATTGATTTTATCTCCTTCAGCATTAACGAGCGCATCTTCGTAACCTTGTGTTTTAATAAGCGTTTCCAGCTGTTTTTCTGTCCCTTCCACTTCACTGAGAGCCGTCATTTTATCGTATGCTTCGCTTTTCTCTTTTGCTGTTGCATCATCGCTTGACACAATGGCATTCAGCTCTTCTCTTTCTTTGCTTCTGGCATCTTCTAAATCAAGACGGTACGTCGTGAACAGATCATCATCGGCTGTTTCTGTGACAACAGTTCCTTTTTCACTGGCTTCAGCAGATGTTTCCTTGTCTGCTGATGAATCTTTCGTGCCCTTTGTTCCATCTTCTTTTTCAGTTTCTGTACCGTTTTTTTCCTTCGTGTCTTCCTTGGCAGGCGCTTTTTCAGTTGCTACCTCTCCGCTGTCAGACGCGCTTTTTTCACTTTGCATTTGCACGGCATTTTTGCTTTCCGGAGACATGATATAGTAGACGCTTAACACCACGACAAGACTGAGCATTGTTAATAGCCAAACAGTTTGTTTTTTGAGCATTTATGAATCCTCCTTTATTTTTTTAGGGGCAACCGCAACCCGGTGGCTTGGAACATCCAGGACCCGTGTCACCGCTTCAATAATGGTTTGTTTTATTTGAACGTTGTCCACTCCTTGAGCAACAACGAGTACACCGCGTATATCAGGCTTTTTCGTTTGGACGACGACCGGTGTTTCTTTATCGCCGTTTTTGATCATGACGATTTCTTCTTCGGATGTCTGATCTGTAACGCTTCTAGTTCCGCCTTCTTTATCTGTTTCTTCAGTGGTTGTATTTTTGTTTGATTTGTTTTTTTCGTATACTTTCAGCGACGTCGCATCAACATTTACGACAACAGAGACATCGTCCACACCTATGATTGTTTCAAGAATTTCTTTCAGCTGGTTCTCGTATTCTTTTTCATAATCATCGATCGAGTTCTTAGGTTCAGATTTTGAGGCTTTAAACACTTCAGCTGTTTTCTCTTTGCTGTCTTTGGTATCTTGTGAGGATACCGCCGTTATCGGTTTGGCGTTTTCTGTTTTCTCAGGAGAAGAAAACAGCTGGCTGACAAGCATAAAGGAAACTCCGAGAACAAAAACGAACAGAAAGTAATGATATTTGGTCAGCTTCGGCTTTTCACCGTCCTTCGTTTGCCCCGGAAGAAACTGCTTTTTCAATACATTCCATAATCCGTTTTTATTCATTGCCGACACTCTCCCCGCCTTCCATATGAACCGTAATTTTCTCACTTCCGATTTCCCAAATGTCCGCAAGCTGCGTTTGGATCTGTTTGGCTTCTTTTTGTTCGGCTGCTTCTTTCGTTACGTATGCATGATCTGTATCAATGTGGACCGGCGCGACCGTTTGGACCGTTTTTTCAGAAGACGGGGCCATATACACGCTGATTGTTTTAATATCCTCTTCTGAATCTACCTTTTCTCCTGCCGTGAGTTTGATGCGCCCTACTTTGTATTCATCATGACTGAATCTCTCCTCCGCTTTCTTTTTTAGTTGGACAGCCATTTCTTCTAAAATATATGCGCGCTGGGAAGCTTGTATTTCTATTTTTTTTGAATTGATTTGATTTTTTATGTCGGCAGACTCTGACTGCCCGTTTTTTGTGAGGTATTCAAAGATGACTGCAGGGTCTGTGTTAAAAAGCTTAAAAATCGGCGTGAGCATGACGACAATTAAGAGCAGGCTGACTACCATTTTTGCGTACTTTTGCATGCTGGAGCTTGGCAGCAGCATATCAATGACAATTGCAAATAGGATAAACAACACGATGGTGGTAAGCCATTCAGTTAGAAAACTCATCCGTCAGCCTCCTTTATTTCATCATCATCGTGAGGTTTCCGGCTGTGATAATGACAGTAAGGCTTAAAAAAAACATGAGAGACACAATGGCGAGAGCTGCAAATATATAAATGACGCTTTTGCTGATGACGTCGAGGCAGGTAATGACAGGGCCGCCTCCAAGCGGCTGAAGAATAGCGGCTGCCAGCTTGTAAATAAAAGCGAGGGAAAGCACCTTGATTGCCGGAAATGCCGCAATACAGATTAAAATAGCAACACCGAGAATCCCTACGGTATTTTTCAGCAATAAGGAAGCGCTGATCACTGTGTCTGTCGCATCAGTAAACATTCGGCCAAGCACAGGAATAAAGTTACCGGTTATAAATTTAGCCGTCCTGAGCGTAATGCCGTCTGTCACTGCAGCTGAGGCTCCCTGAACAGAAATAACGCCGAGAAAGATGGTAAGAAAGACGGCCAGTGCCCCGATGGCGATATTTCTGAGCAGGTTGGCCAGCTGCGTTACTTTGTATTGTTCGGTCATCGTGCTGACAATGCTCAGAATTGCTGATAAGAAAATCAGCGGCATGACGATATTCTGAATTAAAAGACCGCTCGTGTTCATCAGAAAGAGGATAACAGGATGAAAGAAGGCTGCAGATACAGCTCCGCCTGAGGAAGCCAAAAGCGCCAAGAGGAGCGGAATGAGCGCCAGTATAAAGCTGGTCATCGTCTGAATGGCCTCTGTCGCATAATTGATTGCCACATGAAAACTGTTCAGCGCGAGGATAATCAGCACCATGTACACAATTGAGTAGGCGACCTTGCTGACGGTGCTTTGCTGAAACGCATTTTGCAAAAGCTGCAGGATAACACAGAAAATCGTGAGTAAAATCAATGTGCCCAGCAGCTTTCCATTAGCAAGCACTTCATGAAACAAATAAGAAAAGAGCGCCTTCAGCCATTCTTGCGGCGAAAAGGATTTATCGCCATTGATAAACTCCATTAAGCTGCCTTTTTGGCTTTCCGGCAGCAGTCCGCCGTACTCTGACATAATGTCATTCCAAAATTCACCGATCTTGTCTGTTTCAAGCGAGGACGCTGTCCTTTCCGCTAATTGCTCAGCCGTTTCAGCATGGTGATCCGTTTGTTCGGCGTCCCCTGCTGCTTGTACAATTTCTGCCCGGCCTGTTATGATCAGCACGGCCAGAAGCAAAGCCCATTGAAAACGCTTCAATCTACCGCCTCCTTTCGGTTATGACATAGAAGGTATAAGTCCGAGAATCGTTTCGATAATGACTGTTAAAATAGGCACAGCCATAACGAGAATTAAAATTTTCCCTGCCAATTCTATTTTCGAGGCGATGGCTCCTTGGCCGGCATCTTTTGTGAGCTGCGCCCCGAATTCAGCAATATAGGCGATTCCGATAATCTTTAAAATGGTTTCAACATAAACCATGTTGACGTTTGCATTAATTGCGATTTTTTCTATCATTCGAATAATGTCGTAGATTTGGTCTACTAAATAAAGAAAAATGGCACAGCCGGCAAACACGACGATTAAAAACGCAAAAGTCGGCTTTTGTTCTTTTACAATTAAAGAAAGGAAGGTGGCAATCAGCCCTAAACCTACAATTTGAACAATGTCAATCTGCAAGCCCCCCTATCCTTGGAATAAAAACACAGCTTTTATCTTTTTAAAAAGGTCATCTACGATCGTGGCGACCATAAATAAAATATAGATAAAACCTAGCAGCGTCACCCATTGGGCATACTCTTTTTTGCCCATCTGATCCAAAATCGTGTGTAAAAATGCGACCACGATTCCGACTCCGGCGATTTGAAAAATGACATTCACGTCTACTCCCATTTTATTTTTGCTCCCCTCACGTTTACATCAATAGAAGAATGAGTAACAAACCCGCTAAAAAGCCCAAACTTTTTATCATCTTTTCATTTTTGGCTTGTGCCTGCTCTGCATCCGCTTCAGAGGCTTCCAAGTGTGTCAGCGCCAGCTTGATGTGCTTTTGCTGTGAGATTCGGTCATGAATACCGAGCGTCTCGCCAAATTGCTTCAGCACGTCATATTCGCTTTTTTTCAGAGACATGGTGTTCCACACTTTCTTTAAGCTTTGCTCCCACGCCGTTTTTGCGGAATCACTGCCCTTGTCAAGCTGATCACTGAACGTGATAAAAAGCGCCGAAACAGGCTGTGCCAGCTGTTTGGCTATCTGCTGGGAAGCGGTATGAAGCGGTGTATGGCCGTACATGATTTCAGCCTCGAGAGATTGGAGTGCTGCGCGCAGCTGGCGAATTTGCCGCGGCCGTTCCGTATAAATCTTCGCCATTTCAAAACCTGTCCATGTTGTCGCTACCACAATGAATACAGCGCCCAGCAGCTTCAGCATGACTTCACGCCCATCGTTCCAGACAGCACATTTCCGTCTTTGTCATAAATGCGGCTTACAGTGCCCGGCCCCTTCGCTCTCGATAATTCCAAATAGCGGTCAAAGGCCTTTTCTTCCCATAATCGCTTCAATGAAGGCCGCTTCATCAGATCGGATATGCTCCAGCCATGCGCCGAGACGATTACCGAAACACCGGCATGCAAGGCCTCAAGAAGTGCATCTGTATCTTCCACGCGTCCGATTTCATCAACAATGATCACCTCAGGGCTCATGGATCGAATCATCATCATCAGCCCCTCAGCCTTCGGACAAGCGTCTAATACGTCAATCCTCTGCCCAAATTGATGCTGGGGAATGCCGCGCAGGCATCCGGCAATTTCTGACCGTTCATCGACGATTCCTGTCTTTACGGGCAATATGCGATTTTTGCCGGTGCTCGAGAGTCTGGCAAGATCCCGGAGAAGTGTTGTTTTGCCGGTTTGCGGCGGACCGATAACCAGCGTATTCAGCCAGCTGTTTTGATATAAGTATGGAAGCAGCGGCTCCGCAATCCCCAGCTTTTGCCGGGCAATTCGTATATTAAAAGATGTGATGTCACGGAGGCCTTTCACACCTCCGTTTTCCGTAATGACTCTGCCTGCCAGCCCGACCCTGTGGCCGCCTCTGATCGTGACATACCCTTTCTTCAATTCTTCTTCGAGCGTATACATACTATAGTTGCTGAGCCGGCTGAGGATCAGATGGGCATCCTCAGCAGTGCCCGCATAGGACAAAAAAACAGGTTGTCCTTTTCGAATCAATTCAACAGGGCGGTTGACCCGAATTCGGACTTCTTCGATTTCCAGCCATTGATGTTCCGGTATTTCAGAAAGGGCATTTTTCATGGATTCTGGGAGAACCTCAGCAATTTCATTCAACAGAGCCTCCTCCTTTCTACCGATTGGCTTCTTTAAAATGTATGATGTGAGGCAGACTTTATGACAAGCCTCTCTTTATTTATGAACACCAGCCAAAATCAAAACAACACCCGTAAAAATCAGAATCAGCTTTGCATACGACAGCTGCCCGGCAATTTGGTAGATTCCGACAGTCATGGTGATGATAAAAATCAGCGGACCGACAATAGCGAGAATGCTGTTAACCACAACCGCCTTCCGGACATCATTTGTCACAAGCATGATAATCGCTGCCGTCAGCTCAATCATTGAAGATAAAACTCGCAATCCAGCCATTGTTAAAACAGTAGAATTGATATTTCCAAGTAAAAATTTCATAGCACTCTCCCAACCTCCCATTTTTTTATATGATATGCTCTAGCTTGCAGAAGTAGTCTTGTCATTTTCGTATAAAAGAAAGATTCTGTTTTTGGGCACAAAAAAAGCCTGCTCCCTTTTGGGAACAGACTTCTTTATTTCTGTTTATGCTCTTGAAACGTAAGAACCGTCTGTTGTATTGACAACAAGTGTGTCGCCTTCATTCACAAAGAACGGCACGTTAACAACAAGGCCGGTTTCAGTTTTCGCAGGTTTTGTGCCGCCTGATGCTGTATCGCCTTTAATACCAGGTTCAGTCTCAACAACTTTCAGCTCAACTGTGTTTGGCAGTTCGATACCGAGCGTTTCATCTTGGTACATCATGATATGCACAGACATGTTTTCAAGCAGGTATTTTAATTCCTCTTCGATTTGAGCCGCACTCAGTTCCAGCTGCTCATAAGAAGAAGTATCCATAAATACGTGCTGGTCTCCGTTTGCATATAGGTATTGCATTGTTTTTGTTTCGATTTGCGCTTTCGCTACTTTTTCACCAGCACGGAAGGTTTTTTCCTGAATGGCGCCGGTACGAAGGTTGCGAAGTTTAGAGCGGACAAATGCCGCGCCTTTACCAGGTTTTACGTGCTGGAAATCAACGACGCGCCAAATGCCGCCGTCTACTTCGATTGTTAATCCTGTACGGAAATCGTTAACTGAAATCATGTTTAATGTCCTCCTATATTCCAATCACAAAATAATTAGTTCTTTTGGGGAATGGGTGATTGTCCGGTTGCCGTTTTCTGTAATCACGATGTCATCTTCTATACGGACACCGCCTGTTTCTGGTATGTAAATGCCCGGCTCCACTGTGACCACCATGCCCGGTTCAAGGATAGCTGAAGATCTGACGGACAATCCCGGCGATTCATGAACTTCCATGCCGAGCCCGTGCCCGGTTGAATGGCCGAAATACTCACCGTAGCCTTTTGCAGCAATGTGATCCCTTGTAAGGGCGTCAGCCTCTTTTCCTGTCATTCCCGGCTTAATATGTGCGACGCCGAGTGCCTGAGCATCAAATACGACCTGATAAATCTCCTTCAATTGATCGCTGGGCTGGCCTACAGCGACCGTACGGGTAATATCAGAACAATACCCTTTATAATAAGCGCCAAAATCAAGCGTAACAAGGTCTCCGCTTTCAATCAGTTTGCCACTCGCCACACCGTGCGGAAGGCTTGACCGAAGGCCAGAGGCGACAATCATATCAAAAGAAGAGCTGTCAGCTCCTTGGCTTCTCATATAAAACTCCAGCTCATTGGCAACAGCGATTTCAGAAATGCCGGGTTTCATAAACGTCAAGATATGTTTGAAGGCATCATCTGCAATCTTCGCAGCTTCCTCTAATATCTTAATCTCTTCACTAGACTTAATCAAGCGCAACTTTTCTACAGAATCAGCGACAGGCACTAATTCAGCCTCGCTGATAATCGCGCTGTATGATGCGTATGTACCGTATGTCATGCTATTTTGCTCAAAGCCAAGGCGTTTGATGCCGAACGCTTCAACCGTGTCGGACACAGTCTGAATTAAGCTTCCGCCGTGTTCAATGATCTCAAAGCCCTTTACCTGAACCTTCGCCTGCTCTGTATAGCGAAAATCCGTAATAAACGCGGCCCTGTCACCTGATATGACAGCCAGGCCCGCAGAACCCGTAAACCCAGTCATATAGCGTACATTTGTGCTGCTTGTAATCAGCATTCCGTCAATCCCCAGCTGACCAAACAGGTTTCGTAATTTCTCTAGCTTCATCTTTATTCTCCCCCT
This sequence comes from Bacillus sp. N12A5, assembly GCF_026790125.1. Lineage (NCBI taxonomy): Bacteria > Bacillati > Bacillota > Bacilli > Caryophanales > Bacillaceae > Bacillus > Bacillus sp. N12A5. The sequence goes on from NZ_JALAMR010000016.1 coordinate 62,241, forward strand.
TGCTGGCTAATTAAGTAACGGAGCGCAAGCTTGTAGCCTTCAGATCCAAGACCGACAATCTGCCCTTTCGCAACCGGAGCGATGACCGACTGATGCCTGAATTCTTCTCTGGCATATAAGTTTGATAAATGCACCTCAACCACTGGAAGGCTGATGCTAGAAACAGCATCCCTGACCGCATAGCTGTAATGGCTCAGGGCGCCAGGGTTCAGAACAATCCCATCGTATTGCTCCTCAGCCTCATGTATCGCATCTATCAAATCACCTTCGTGGTTAGACTGGAAGAAAGTGAGCTGGATATGTAAGGCTTCAGCAAAATGAAACAGATCTGTTTCGATATCAGTCAGTGTCCGGCGGCCGAATACCTCCGGCTCACGCTTCCCCAGCCGATTGACATTTGGGCCGTTCAAAATTAAAAAATGAGGCACATGAATCTCTCCTTTTCACGAGGGTTTCTCATGTAAAAAATGTTCACTTCTCGTGAACATTTTATCATACTGGAAAAGGATAATACACTATTCTCTATGCGTTCCAAGCGCACGTGCCAGCTTTTCCGAATTCAGCTCATTGTATTCAAATGAAATGGAATAACCGACAAACAGCCCGTAAAGCAAATAGATGCATATGGTCGTAATAATTGTATCTGCTTTCAGCTCGGTCACCGCGCGCACATCAGGAAAGATCGGATTAAAAACAAAAAACACGAGCAGCCAAAGCAGCAAGCCGTATAAAATACCCGGCCACATTGTTTTTAAACGTTTCAATAGAAGAAAATAAAGAAATGCTGCGCCAATTGAAATAATCCCGATCAAAATGATGCTGATTACGGTTCCAAGTCCATGTTTTTTCCACTCACCGAGCACAAACGGCTGCAAAATCATATTCGGGCTGACTTCGGAAAAATGAAACAAATACGCAATATAAGCGATAAAACTCCATAATACGCCGCCGCAAAAACCTGTTGCCGCCACCCTGCCGGCCATCGGAACAGGCGGCCCTTGCTTCTCATTCGATTCTTTATTTTGTTCTGTGTTTTTTTCGCTTGTCATCATGGCACCTCCTGTTAAAAGTGTGCCCAAAAAATAAAATGTCAATTAAAAAGCTCACACTTTTTGGAAGCTGCGAGTAAAATTTGAAAATAACGGGTATAATGCATGTAGAAAAAGCAAGGCTATGGCAATTTTTCAGCCTGTCAATCTAGAGGTTTAGCGCTGTTTCCTGTACAATAGAGTGAAAGGAAATGGTTAGCAATCCTAAAGAAATAGGCAGGTTGATAATATGTCAAAACATAAAATTCCGCCCGCTTACGGCGGGCAGGCAGTTGTGGAAGGCGTTATGTTTGGCGGAAAGCATCATTACGTTACGGCCATCAGAAGGACGGATGGAAGCATTAACTTCTTTAAGCTTCCCCGCAAACACAATCCGAAACTGAACATCGTGAAAAAGATACCGTTTTTACGGGGGATCGCGGCCATTATTGAAGCGAGCGCAAACGGCACCAAGCATTTGAATTTTTCAAGCGAACGTTACGGGCTTGATCCGTCTGAAGACGAGACACTTGAGCAGGAAGAGAAAAAATCCTCCGGGCTGTCTATGTATCTCAGCCTCGCTGTAATCGGCGTCTTATCATTTTTGTTCAGTAAATTCGTATTTACATTGGTTCCTGTTTTCTTAGCTGAACTGACAAGGCCGATTTTCTCATCAGACATAGCGCAAATCGCGGTTGAAAGCCTGTTTAAGTTGATTTTGCTGCTCGGTTATATTTACTTTTTGTCCATGACGCCGCTCATTAAAAGAGTGTTTCAATATCATGGAGCCGAACATAAAGTCATAAACTGTTATGAACAGAATTTGCCAATTACAGTGGAGAATGTTCAAAACCAATCTCGGCTTCATTATCGCTGCGGATCAAGTTTTATTTTATTTACGATCATTGTCGGCATGTTTGTCTATATGCTTGTTCCGACAGATCCGCTATGGCTGCGTGTTATAGATCGTGTTGCACTGATACCGGTCGTACTCGGCATATCCTTTGAAGTTCTGCAGCTGACGAACAAAGTGCGTGATATTCCCGGGCTGAAATTTCTTGGGTATCCGGGCCTCTGGCTTCAGCTGTTAACAACAAAGGAGCCTAAGGATGACCAGGTTCAAGTTGCCATCGAAAGCTTTAACGAGCTTCTCAGACTCGAAGAAATGTCTGGACAAAAGCAGAAGCCTTCTCACAACGTCATCTAAAAATCCGTTGCCCTGCTATTACTTTCGGAGGTGGACAGTTATGAATCATCGTGTACAACCTATTATTGCTGTATTAATTGCGCTGGGAGCGTTCGGTTTCCTCTATGTGCTGGTAACCAATCCCGGACAAATGGCAAAAATGGCGGTTACCGTCATCGTGGCAGGTATCATTATTTATTTTATTGTAAAATATGTAATGAATCGAAATGCGGGCAGCGAAGGAGCGGCCTTCCGAAAAGCGGCGAAACAGTCGCGGCGCCGGATGAAAGAACAAAAAGCAAAACACCGCGCAGGGCATAAGGGACGTGTCAGCCACCTGCGAAGCGTTCCAAGCGCCAGCAAGCCTAAGCCGATGATTCTCAAGAAAAAAAGCCAGACTCAGCTGACTGTTATAGAAGGGAAAAAAAATAAAAAGAAAAACAGAGCGCTTTTTTAATAGGTCCACTGTGTTAAAAATTGCTCTGTCCGTTTTTTACCTAGCTCAATCAGGGCTAGTTTTTTTTGTTGTGTTAAATGAAAGTCTGTCGTCATTACGCCGTCAACCGGCAGAAAAATGATATTTTGTTCATAGCGTGACGCAATATGCCTTGCGTCATGCGCATCCTTCATCGTTTCAAACAGGGCGCCAAACAGTTCGAAAGCGTTGCGGATATTTTTTTTCGGCCGCTCCCTTTCCCGCGGCGCAAGCGTTACACCGATTACAGGGCGTTTTCTTTCCTTTGAAAACAGCCAGATGGGAAAATTGCTTAACACTCCTCCGTCAACAACCGTGGCGGTGCCTATGTCCGTTTTTAATTTTATCGGTTCAAAGAAATACGGAATGCTGCAGCTCATTCTTACTGCTCTGGCAACCGGAAACATATCAGGATTTAATCCATAACGGACCAGATCGTCCGGCAAAACAATCATGGTGCCGTTTGTCAGATCAGAAGCGATAAGGCGCAGAGACCCTTTCTGCAAGTCCCCGAAAACCCTTATGCCTTTCGCTCTTAACAGGTCAGCAATCCATTTTTCTATCGTGTCGCCTTTATATAAGCCGAGACGCCAGTAGATAGACACCCACTGGAGCATTTTTAAGGGGAGAAATGAGTAGCGTTGGTCCAGCAATTTCTCTCCGTCCACTTCTTTAATTAACGCGTGGATTTCCTTACTGGTGTAACCTGAGGCAATGAAAGCGGCAATAATGGCGCCCGCGCTTGTACCCGCAAGCCGTTTAAAGCGGAAGCCTTTCTCCTCAAGCGCTTCATAAGCGCCTGCCAAAGCAATGCCTTTTACTCCGCCGCCGGAAAATACACCGTCAATATACATCTCAATTCCCCTCCCCCTCCAACCGATCGTTTATTATCATTTTAAGAAAACACACGAAAAAATAGACCAACGAATGAGGTATAGCACAGCGAATCAAAAAAGACGGCCTCCTTTGAGACCGCCTTTTTACTGATTATGATGTTCTGTTTTCTTTTGGATTGATTTCAGATCTTTTTTACGAGCATCATCTTCTTCAAAATATTGAACAAGATCTCCGATGCGATCAATGCTGTTCCAGCTTAAATGATGTTCAATTCCTTCGACATCATTATATATTTTCTCTTCATCAACACCAATGATTCTTAAAAACTGCTCAAGCAATTCATGTCTGTATACCAGCCGTTTGCCTATTTTTTTCCCTTTAGACGTTAACACGAGACCGCGATATTTTTCATAAATTAAATATTCGTCTTTATCTAGTTTTTGAACCATTTTCGTTACAGAGGAGGGATGGACTGCCAATGCTTCCGCGATATCGGAAACCCGTGCATATCCTTTTTCTTCAATCAGCATATAAATCTGTTCAATATAATCTTCCATACTTGGTGTTGTCATCGAAACCCTCCCAAAAAGCACCTTAACTTTATAAACCATTACAAGTTTACACTAATGAACTTGAAAAAACAAGGATGCTCCGCGGGCCAAAAGCCCTTTTTACCGCTTATAATTCCATTCATCTGAAGCGTATTTTGTTTCCGCCAAATGATGAACAAAATCAAGCTCTTCTTGAGATAGTTCGTACGGCTCCAAATGAATGTTAAGGCCTGTTTCAAATCCTTCTTTAAAGGCTTTACGGGCCTCATCCATCGTCACCCGCTTTTCTGTGAGTTCATTAATGGCAACCGCTTTATTTTTGAAATTGCGCTGCATCCGCTCTCTCACTCTTTCACTCGGATACAAAAACAGATCGAATAGCTTGTCCTCATCCAAATCAAGCAGTATAGAGCCGTGCTGAAGAATCACGCCTTTTTGCCGTGTTTGTGCGCTTCCCGCCACCTTGCGTCCCTCGACCACCAGCTCATACCAGGACGGCGCGTCAAAACAAACCGATGACCGCGGATTTTTCAAGCTTTCTTTTTCTTTTTCGGTTCTCGGGATGGCAAAGTAAGCGTCCAGACCGAGATTTCTGAAGCCTTGGAGTATGCCTTCTGAAATGACCCGGTATGCCTCAGTAACAGTCGCCGGCATTTCGGGATGCTCTTCCGAAACAATTACGCTGTATGTCAATTCCTGATCGTGCAGAACGCCTCTCCCGCCGGTCGGGCGTCTTACAAATCCGAGATTATACTTATGTACTGCTTCAAAATTGATTTCCTTTTTAATATTTTGAAAATACCCTACAGAAAGAGTCGCCGGATTCCAGCCGTAAAAACGGATAACCGGGGGAATCTTCTTTTCGCTGTGCCAATATAAAAGCGCTTCATCAAGCGCCATATTAAATGCAGGGCTTGCATTGCCTGAGTCTATAAACCGCCAAGTTTCTTTTTCCATTTTAAGACCTTCCTTACCGTTTTAATAGAATTAGTTTATCAAACTGCCGGGAAAATGAAAAATATTTTCGTTTCATTATGGATGACAATCACGCCCGGCTTTACTATAATAGTACTTGTCGAAAACGGCTCTATGGCCTTGTTTTATGAGGCAAGGCCTTGATTTTATACGCTAAAGGAGTAGAATTGCATTGTCTAATATGATCGTTTTGATTATTTTTGCTGCGTTTATCGTTTATATGATTGCTTCATATATCTATCAGCAGCGAATTATGAAAACACTTACGGAAGAAGAATTCCGCGCGGGTTACCGAAAAGCGCAGCTTATTGACGTTCGTGAACCGAATGAGTTTGAGGGCGGACATATTTTAGGCGCCCGCAATATCCCGCTTTCTCAGCTGAAACAGAGAAAAAATGAAATTCGCCCGGACAAGCCTGTCTATCTGTACTGCCAAAACAGTGTGCGCAGCGGACGCGCGGCACAAACCCTGCGCAAAAACGGCTGCACTGAGATTTACAACCTAAAAGGCGGCTTTAAAAAGTGGGGCGGAAAAATTAAAGCAAAGAAATAAAGAAACAGCTGTCTGATAGACAGCTGTTTTTATTTATTTCTCTTCCGCCTCGTATCTGAGCACCGGGTGTCTCGCCGCTTTTGTTTCATCCATTCTTTTTACAATGGTCGTATGCGGCGCCTCCTGGACGAGCTCCGGAGTCTCCTCCGCTTCTCTCGCAATTTGAATCATAGCGTCGATAAACGCGTCAAGTGTTTCTTTTGATTCTGTCTCTGTCGGTTCGATCATGATGCATTCTTCAACATTAAGCGGGAAATAAATTGTAGGCGGATGATAGCCGAAATCGAGCAGCCGTTTTGCAATATCAAGCGTACGCACTCCCAGCTTTTTCTGCCGCTTCCCTGACAATACAAACTCATGCTTGCAATGACGGTCAAACGGAAGATCGTAATAAGGCGCGAGCTTTCTCATCATATAGTTGGCATTTAACACTGCGTTCTCAGTAACAGCCTTTAACCCGTCAGGCCCCATGGAGCGGATATACGTATACGCTCTGACATTGATGCCGAAATTGCCGTAATACGGCTTCACGCGGCCGATTGCATGAGGACGGTCATAATCAAACGTAAAGCGCCCTTCTTTTTTGATTAAAACAGGTTTTGGCAAATAAGGAATCAGCTCTTTTTTTACACCCACAGGTCCTGAGCCGGGGCCTCCGCCGCCATGTGGCCCTGTGAATGTTTTATGCAGGTTGAGGTGCACTACGTCAAAACCCATATCTCCCGGTCTCGCCTTGCTCAAAACCGCATTTAAATTAGCGCCGTCATAGTACAGTTTTCCTCCCGCTTGGTGAACAATTTCCGCCATCTCAGTGATCTGTTCCTCAAACAAGCCAAGCGTGTTTGGATTCGTCAGCATAAGAGCCGCAGTTTCTTCATCCACTGCTCTTTTTAAATCCTCCAGATCAACAAGCCCGTTTTCATTCGATTTGACCGTTACTGTTTCAAAGCCTGCTACGGTCGCTGAAGCAGGGTTCGTCCCGTGCGCGGAATCAGGTACGATGACCTTCGTCCGTTTGACATCCCCGCGCGCTTCATGATACGCGCGGATCATCATCAGCCCCGTCCACTCGCCATGCGCCCCGGCAGCGGGCTGAAGCGTGACTTCATCCATTCCCGTAATTTCCTCAAGGTGCTCGCTTAAATCATATAAAAGCTCTAAAGCGCCCTGCACCGTGTCCTCATCCTGAAGAGGATGAATCGCAGCAAAACCGGGAATTCGCGCGATTTTTTCATTTATTTTCGGATTGTATTTCATTGTGCAGGAACCGAGCGGGTAAAAACCGGAATCCACCCCGTGGTTACGTTTGGACAGCGCTGTATAATGGCGCATGATATCCAGCTCTGACACCTCCGGCAGCTCTGCGTCCTCATCACGAATATAGGTGTCTGGCAATAGCTCCTCCAATTCGATTTCCGGTACATCGAGCTCCGGCAGACTATAGCCGATACGGCCTTCTCTGGAAAGCTCAAAAATAAGTGCCTGATCCTGATTACTCATGGCGATCCCCCAATTCCTGAATGAGTGCGTCAATTTCTTCTTTTGTTCTCAGCTCCGTTACCGCAATCAGCATATGACAGTCCAGCTCCGAATACGTCAGCCCAAGATCATATCCGCCGATGATGCCTTTTGCCAGCAGACGCTGGTTCACTGCTTTCACCGGCTCATCCAGTTTGATGACAAATTCATTAAACATCGGCCCGTCAAACATGACGGTGAGCCCGGCTTTTTTTGCTTCTTGCTTGGCATAGCTGGCTTTTAGGAGATTTTGGCGGGCGATTGCTTTTACGCCGTTTTTTCCGAGCGCTGTCATGGCGACAGAAGCTGCCAATGCATTTAAAGCCTGGTTCGAGCATATATTTGATGTCGCTTTATCTCTCCGGATATGCTGTTCCCTGGCTTGCAAAGTAAGCACAAAGCCTCTTTTGCCGTTTTCGTCTTCCGTTTGCCCGACGAGACGGCCCGGCACTTTTCTCATTAATTTTTTGTTGACTGCAAAAAAGCCGCAGTGCGGGCCGCCGTATGCGGAAGGAATGCCGAAAGGCTGCGCATCACCGACGACGATATCAGCATGAAACTTGCCCGGCGGAGTGAGAAGGCCTAGTGCAAGAGGGTTAGCTGACACAATAAACATGGATTTTCCTTGATGAGCGATAGGCTCAAGCTCCTTTAACGGCTCAACCCGGCCAAAAAAATTAGGGTACTGAACGATCACTGCAGCCGTGTCCTCGCAAACGGTTTGGCGCAAAGCATCAATATCAGTAACGCCATCTTTAGCGGGGACTTCAACGACCTCAATATACTGACCTTTTGCGTACGTTTTCAGCACTTCTCTCGATTCAGGATGCACGGTTTTTGACACAACGATTTTTTTATTTTTCGTGTGTCCGGAAGCAAGCATGGCCGCTTCCGCCAAGGCTGTTCCGCCATCATACATAGAGGAGTTGGCGATATCCATTCCTGTCAGCTCACAGATCATCGTTTGGAATTCGAAAATGGCCTGAAGCTCCCCTTGTGAAATTTCCGGCTGATACGGTGTATAAGCCGTATAAAACTCAGAGCGTGAAATGACATGATCCACAATGACAGGCTGATAGTGGTCATATACACCCGCTCCTAGGAAAGACGCATGTTGTACAGTATCACAATTTTTAGAAGCCAGCTTCGTCAATTCTCTTGTTAATTCGGTTTCTGATTTCGCTTTTTTGATTTGATACTCTTTTTGATATCTGACATTTTCCGGTATATCAGCAAATAATTCCTCAATGCTGTTTACGCCGATAGCAGCAAGCATCTCCTGTTTATCATTTTCTGTTGCGGGCAAATAACGGTGCTTCATGTGTTGACTCCTCTCCCCAAGAAAAAATATTAGCGTTTATAAAACGGTGTTTTGACTACCTTTGCTTTCACTAATTTTTTGCGAATCTCCACGTCTACTACAGTCCCGATTTCACTCGCTTCCGCAGCAACAAGAGCAAGGCCGACATTTTTCCCTAAAGTCGGTGACTGCGTGCCGGTTGTCACCTTTCCGACAGACTTGCCATTATGGAACACTTCATATCCGTGCCGCGGTATCCCTTTTTCGATCATTTCGAGACCGATAAGCTTTCGCTTCGCTCCATTTTCTTTCTGTTCACTCAATACAGACTTCCCGAAAAAGTCAGACTCCTTTTTGTGCTTTACGGCAAAGCCTATACCTGCTTCTATCGGCGTGATTTCACGAGTCAGCTCCTGGCCATAAAGCGGGAGCTTCGCTTCAAACCGGAGTGTATCACGGGCGCCGAGACCGCATGGAACCAGTCCGTGTTCCTCACCCACATCAATCACTTGTTTCCACAAATACACGGCATCATGAGCACGGCAGTAAATTTCAAACCCATCCTCTCCCGTATAGCCGGTGCGCGAAATAAGTGATTTGCAGCCGCTGATATCTGCTTCATCGATAAATGTAAACGGCTTTAATGAAGATAAATCTGCAGACGTCAGCATTTTTAAAATCGTTTCTGCTCTCGGCCCCTGTACAGCCAAGAGGGCAATTTGATCTGACTGATTGTCAATCTGTACGTCACCTGTTACATGCTCTTTCATCCACTCCAGGTCTTTGTCTATATTAGAAGCATTTATGACAAGCAGATAGCGATTCTCTCCTTTTTGATAGACAAGCAAATCATCGACGGTTCCGCCATCCGGATAGCACATCGCCGTATACAGCGCACGGCCTGGCGTTAACGCGGAAATATCATTTGTCATCAGCCTTTGCAAAAAAGGCAGGCTGTCGTTCCCTGACACTTCGATCTCTCCCATATGAGATACATCAAACAGTCCAGCTGCAGTTCGGACAGCCTCGTGTTCCTTTTTTATAGAAGAGAATTGGACAGGAAGCTCCCAGCCTCCAAAATCAATGGTTTTTCCTCCATATTTCTTATACAGTTCAAATAACGGCGTTCTTTTCAGCATCAAATTCCTCCCTTTTTTCAACGGCGCGGCTAAAAAAACATACAAAAAAGGACAGAGAAACGCCTCATGTAAAATGAAGGTTCTCTGTCCTGGCACCTGAAAGTTTACTTTGCATACGCAAAGACGTCCCCTTTGGTGGCTTGCGCAACCGCGCAAACACTCTCCAGAGTTGCGTCGAGCAAGAGTTCTTTTGCCTGAGAGATTCACTCCGCAGTTTGCTCCTTCGGCGCCTGTATCCCGAGGTTCTCGGTCAGGTCTCTCCCCTTGCTGTCATTCGCTCATATTTTCATGCTGTTATGGACATACTATAGCAATATCTTACATCAAATACATATTCATATCCTACCATCATCACTATATGCTGGGCAACAGCAATTTGGGCAGATTTTTCTTATATTGTTCATTTTAAGAATCGAAGAATAAGAAAGGCGGTTTCAAAGCTATGAACGCAGAAATGATCTACGATGCAAAATGGCCTCAAGAATTCGCTGAAAGGCTGAAAAATGATGGCCCGTGGGCGAACTGGGAGCTGTTCAAGCTATCTGCAGAAATCCAGAACACATTAGCAATTCCTGAATTCGAAGGCTTACGGGCCCCTTTATACCTGCCTTCCTTTACGCCGCTTCCTCACCAGCTTGAGGTGGCGCAAAAAGTGGTTGAAAAAATGAACGGAAAAGCAATTTTAGCAGATGAGGTGGGCCTCGGGAAAACAGTTGAAGCCGGACTGATTCTAAAAGAATATATGATTCGCGGTTTAGCCAAAAAAATTTTAATCCTTGTGCCCGCTTCCCTTGTGTCACAGTGGGTCAAAGAGCTTCAGGAAAAATTTTTGATCCCTGCTGTTGAACAAAAGAAAAGCTACGTGTGGGAGCAATGCGATATTGTCGTCTCATCAATTGACACCGCAAAGCGCTCGCCCCACCGTGAAATTGTGCTGTCCATCCCCTATGATCTCGTTATTATTGATGAGGCACACAAACTGAAAAATAGCAAAACGAAGAACTATGAATTTGTCCGGAATCTCGTAAAAAAATATTGCCTGCTCCTAACCGCGACGCCAATTCAAAACCGGATCGAAGAAATTTTCAATTTGGTGTCGTTATTAAAGCCTGGCCATTTAGGCAGTCAGAATCACTTTCAGGAGGAGTTCGCTAAGAAAAAATCAAGTTTAGAAGCGCATGAGCATTTAAAAGATCTTGTGAATAAAGTCATGATCCGCAACAGGCGGCATGACACCGGGCTGACCTGGAAGCAGCGCCATGTTGAAACAGTGCCCATTGAATTTTCTCCATCTGAGCAGGCGCTGTATGATGAAATCTCCCGCCTGAAGGAAGGCATCAATAAGCCGGCCAGCATGTTCTCTATTATGACCCTGCAAAGAGAATGCTGTTCGAGCAGAGAAGCGGTATATATGACGCTGAAAAAAATGCTTGATCAAAAGGAGAAACAAGCACCAGCCATCGATGAGCACACCATTTCAGTTTTAATTGACCGGATCAATCAAGTGACACAAAACTCTAAGGCGCTTCAAGTCGTTGACCTGATCAAAAAGATAGACGATAAGGTCATCATTTTTACAGAATACCGGGCAACCCAGATTTATCTGCAATGGTTTCTTCAGCAGAACGGCATCAGTTCGGTTCCCTTCAGAGGCGGATTCAAACGCGGGAAAAAAGACTGGATGAAGGATCTTTTCCGCGGAAAGGTCCAAGTGCTGATTGCAACTGAAGCAGGCGGTGAAGGAATCAACCTGCAATTTTGCAATCATATGATTAACTATGACCTGCCATGGAATCCGATGCGCCTTGAGCAAAGAATCGGAAGAATTCACAGGCTCGGCCAGGAGCGTGACGTGCACATTTACAACATGGCGACAAAACATACGGTGGAAGAGCATATTTTAAAGCTGCTATACGAAAAAATTCATTTATTTGAAAAAGTGGTCGGCGAACTTGATGATATTTTAACGAAAATTCAAGTTAACAATTTTGAAGAGCACTTGCATGATATTCTGTACCATTCAGCTACAGAAGAAGAAATGAAGATTAAAATGGATAACTTAACCTCATTTTTGTCTTATAAAAAACAGCAGCCAGCTGAAAAAAGAGGGTCTTAGCCTGTAAGGAGGTTTTATAAGTGAGACAGCAAGAGGTTCACGATTTTCTGCTACGCTTTTTCCAGGCACACAGCTGCCAGATTGTTGAGCAAGGTTCCGGTTATATGACGGTGCAGCTTACAGTTGAAATGGACAAACAGATCATGAACCGACCTTTCTACTGGCATTGGCGCGAGAAGACAGGCGGTGATCCGAATCCAATGAAAATCACTTTTATTACAGATAAGGAAACCGCTCCAAAAGACCTAGACGGCGAATTTATTTATTTTGGGGCGCCACGTTTATTTCAAATATTTAAAGCTGTAAAACAAAATGGGAGATTTACCAGAATGTATGAGAAAATTGAATCAGCTGGAGCTAAAGTCCCGCTTCAGCCTTGGCTTGGTATAAATGTCACGATTTCATACCAGTCCGACATGAAAAAGGACAAGCTATTGTCGCTAGGTCTTCACCTAGTCTCTGGAACCATGATTGAAGATTTTCAAAGCAAGCTGACACAGCTTTCGCTGACGTCTCAAATAAGTGACTATTGCTTCACCATATCGCCTATGATCAAACCAGAAAGCGGCCTTAAGCGCATGGAAAACTATATTGCTACATCTGCCATGCAGGAGCCGTCAGACTGGGCAGAACAGGCTGTAAACAGGTGGAGAAATGATATGGAATTGCTTGACAAGTTTTATGAGCATATAGAAGAAAAACCAGAAGAGTACTATCTAGAAAAACAGGCGCTGAAAGCCTTGTATCAACCAAAGATATCAGTTGAAGTTGAAAATGGCGGATTATTTTATCTGCAAAATAACATTTCAAGCTAACTTTTTTACCATTCGACATCGTTCTCGTTTTTTTTAAAAAAATGCAACTATAATAAAGATATATTGGAAAAAAATTCTGGCAATTTCAATGACAAATGACTTCCAGAGACCAAAGAAGGCATACAATGAGTCATGGCCGGACTGGCTGAAATACATAAACAAGTATTTTAGGAGGAGAAACTGCATGAAAAATGCGAAACAAGAGCACTTCGAATTAGATCAAGAATGGGTTGAATTAATGATGAAAGCCAAAGAAGCAAATATCAGCCCGGAAGAAATACGAAAATATTTACTTTTAAACAAAAAGTCTGCTCATCCTGGTCCGGCAGCCAGAAGTCATACCGTAAATCCTTTCTGAATGTGCTATAATATCACAAGGAAGGTGATGACATTGATTGGCCAGCGTATTAAACAATACCGTAAAGAAAAAGGCTACTCACTATCAGAACTAGCTGAAAAAGCTGGGGTAGCGAAGTCTTATTTAAGCTCAATAGAACGAAATCTACAAACGAACCCCTCCATTCAATTTCTCGAAAAAGTCTCCGCTGTTCTGGACGTCTCGGTTCATACTTTGCTCGATGAAAAACATGAAACCGAATACGATGGTCAATTAGATAGTGAATGGGAGAAATTGGTTCGCGATGCAATGACATCCGGGGTATCGAAAAAACAATTTCGTGAATTTTTAGATTATCAAAAATGGAGAAAGTCCCAAAAAGAGGAGTAGTGCCTGAGCAGAGGCACTTACTCCTCTTTTGTCAATACACATAGAGACGGCCCAGTAATATACTGGGCCGTCTCTTCATTATTGCTGCTATTAATTTTTATCCTCACTGTGCGCTTTTTCATTTTCTTTCACATAACCGTCTTTATCTGTATGTTCCTTTTTGATCGTCAAACCATTCCATTGTGTCGCTTCAAATGTGAATTGAAGCTGAATAGAATTGCCTTGGTATTTATTTTGAACCATTTGGCCGTTTTCATCTTTTGTTTTGTCGTCTTTGAATTGGATCTCCATTTGAACTTTGTCAAAATCAGTCGGCGTTTTTGGAATGCCATCATATTCAGGAGCGGTTTTACCGTCAATTGTTGCTACATTGACTTTACCACTTGCATTTAAGAATTTAGGGTCAATTTGTTTTTTGATTTTCTCAGCAGCCGCTGTATCATTCTTAGCGGACATCAAATACAGGTCTTTGAGGTTCGCATCATCTAAAATAATGTTTTTCGGGTAACCATTGCCGCCCTCTTTTCCAACTGTCAATAATGTCACTTCAAACTGGCTGAGAAAATCTTCCGGAGATGTATTGCTGCCGCCGTTCGCTTTAAATTCACCGTAATTCAGCGCCATTAATACCTCTTTGATTGCAAGTGAGCCGTTATTTTCAAAATGGAAATCTTTCGTTAATTTGTCACCCGGCTTTAGATTTGATAAGTTGACATTCGCTGAATTTTCTTTAGCTGATAAATCCAGTGTACCTGATGCAAAAGTAGCATCCGTTGATTTAATGTCGTTAAATGCTGCCCATGTTCCTCCTCCAACTAAGGCTAATCCTAGTGCCGCAGAAGCAACTCCTAAACTCAATTTCTTTTTCATACCCATGGCAAACTCCCCTTTTACTGAATGATTTTATATCGAAACCTGTTGCCAGGTTTACAACTGATGTTAAGTGGACATGGTATTGTCCTTTGTATTTGTTTCCAAAGCTTTTGTCTTTCTTTCAATTTCTCTAATGGCGCTTGTGATCGTCACAAAAGCGTACACCAGCAGCATCACGCCGGGAACAATCAGTAAAACAGCAGTTCCGATCGGCTGACTGGCAAAATGAAGCATATAGCCGGCATATGGAAGCTGAAAACCTGTGTATTGCGCGCGGACATTTTCGTCTGAAACAAGCGCTGAATCAGCTGCGGCGTTATTGTCCCCTTTTGTTTTAAATAACAAATGGCTTCCTTGCTTTGTTACATCAACAATCCTGTGGGTGACCGCCGTATTTGCATCCTGCATAAATGTAATGACATCACCCTTTTGGAGCTCTTTCACATCAGTGATTTCTTTGACCAATATTAAAGAGCCTGTATTGAACTCCGGCTCCATTGAACCTGACAAAACTGATTTCAGCGTGTATCCAAACACTGCCGGCTCTCCCCCGGATGAACGTGTTGATATCACGATAAGTGTCAGCATAATAATGAGAGTAAAGATGATCACGTAGAGAATATTACTGATCAGCTTCATTGCTTTTTTCATCCTCTTCCCCGCTTTCCTTCTGAACTGATTGAGTTTCTTTTTCTTCTTTTACAGCTTCTTGAGATGCAGCTTCTTTAGTTGATTTTTCCAGTAAATCCTTTTGAAATGTTTCTTTCTCATTTTTGACTGCAGGCTTGGTTTCTTTTTTTGGAACTGTCGGTTTCTCATCGCACTTTGCAAGCGTCATAGGCTTCGACCACTCAAATGTACTGCCGTCTGCCGGATAGCCGGCCGGTTTATATACTTTAAATGCATAAATGCCGGGTTTCATTTTTTTCTTCGTTTCGATTTTATAAACTGAATCGCGGATTTGATTGGAAACGAATCCTTTTTCGATCACATTTCCATCCTTTAACGGTTTGCGGGCATTTTCCAGCTTATGAAGCTCCCACTTCCATTTGGATTTCTTTAGTTTCTCGCCTGTATTTTCGAGCTCAGCAAATAATGTAACAGGTGAGCATACCGTGCCTTTTGTATCCGTTTGATCTGATAGGTGCAAATCGCTTTGATCCCAGCGTTTATCGTAATGGCAGTTTTTATCTGTATGCTGAAAGTCATTACACGTTTGAAGCGAAACATCAAACGTTTTAATATCATGAAAAGCAGCGCTTGTATCACCGGAAAATTGTAAGCATATCGCGGCAGTCAGACTAAAAATGACTGAAAGCTGAAAAATAAGCAGAACTCTCAGCTTCGTTTTCGCCTTTTGCTGATTGCGGAACAATCGAAACATACTCTACCTCCTGTAAAACCTGTCACTCGATATGACAAACGTTCTTTTTAAAGAACTATACAAATAGAGTATAATCAACGTTTTAGGGATTTAAAAACACCAAAATCGACCGTTTTGTTCGCTTAAAAGAATGTTTTCATCAAATTACAAAGTCTTGCTCATTATTGCTCATCTTTTGAAATTTTTGGGATTATTATGTGAGAAATTAAATGCATAGCCACATATGATTTGGTAATAATAAACAAAGAAAGGGTGACAGCATGATGATCAAACAATGTGTGATTTGTCTTTCTCTTCTCGTTTTCAGCACAACTGCCGCTTACGCAGAAGAAACACCGCTTGTGACCGCCCGCCACACATCAAAATGGGAAGAGCTTGCTGTAAAAGAAGCCAAAAAAAGGTACCCGCTTGCACAGGTACTATTTAAACAAAAAGTATGGGACCGCAAAAGAAAAGATGAAGCAGTAAAGCAATACCACTTAACCTTGAGGGAAGGATCAAAGGAATTCGGCGTATTTGTGACAATTTCATTTGATCCTCACAGCCAAAAGGTCAATAAAATTGCCATATTAGAAGAATATCAATAAGGTCCTCCATATTTGAAGGACCTTATTCGTTTATATTTGTAATTATCTTTTCCGCTTGAGCCATAGCCTGAAACCATAGGGTAAAATACCGAACCAATGCTGTGAAGCGGGTGTTTTTGTTTCTTTCCGCACCTCTTTTCGTTCTTTTCGCTCATCTTTCGGAGTATCTATATATTTGACAAATTGCTGAGTCATATATTTGACATAATCATTCGTTTTCACGTGATCACCTCATCTTTCAATTATTATGAGTGTTGGCTTACATGACTTTTTTTATACTCTTTTCTCTGCTTTATTCTGTCCAGCTCAGTAGCTTTTTCCGTTTTTGATCGAACACTAGCTGTGCAGTTCTTTCTGTTCCCGACTCCGTACTGGCTTTTAAGCTGATTTCTTTTTGCTCTTTTATCGATGTATCATAAATGTGATAAGAAACCTTCCCATATGCAAACTGCTGTGAACCGTGTTGGCCGCCTTTCCGTTTCTCAAGAACATGGCGAATTGACAGAAGTGCGCCATTCTGAAGCAAATTCTCTCCTGTGTATAACTCTTTTGTTTCCTTTTCAAACATGCAGCGTGACATATATTGGGCAGCAGTAAAGTTCACAATCAACAGCATAAGCGCAGACACAAAAAGAACCGCTGGATAAATAAACCCTTTCGAGCTGTACATTCATCCTCCTCCTAAAGATGTATAAACCGGAAAAGCAGTTTGATACACTTTTTCGTCCCTGCTCTTAATATTCAGAATCACAATCCCATTTTTAATATCAGCTTTCATTGCAGTCATATGATCGAGAATCGGCACATGCCCTTTGCCATCCACTCTTTTTCTTATCATTGATTGATAGGTTTCAAACCTGGTGTTTTGCCCGGAAAAGTTGGTGCAGATCAATACACTCCCATGCTCGGCTGTCTTTACCGTGCGAGACTGCTTGCACTCGTTCATCATCTGCTCCATTGAAATTATATATTCTTCCTGTGTAAAACCATTATGTTCCTGCTGCCGTGACAAAAACAAATGAAAGATCGTTGCTAACGATCCTGATATGAGCAAAAAGACGGAGAGAGAAAATAATACGTTAAGAAGCGTATAGCCAGTCTGTCCGCAGAATGCTGAGACAAAATGCTTTTTCTTTATAAGCTGCTGCTGAGATGCATACGTTTTGATACTCCCCCTCCTCCTCCCACTTCAGCGTATAGAAAGTATTGTTCTTTGTAACAGACGCAGTTCCTTCACCAGTCATCATATATTTGCTAATGCTTTCGTTCATCACCTGGTAGCCAATCTCTCGTGATTCCGCCATATTTTCATCAGCTATCAGCTTGTCCCACAAAGGAACGACTGTCAGCAGCAGAAACAGCCACAGGCTTAGCGCAGACATTGTTTCGATTGTAGAAAAACCTTTATTTTCTCTCCACATTGACTGTCCCGCTCCCTAAAAAAATCGTTATGTCATAAACAGCATGTCCTTTTATTCGAATTTTTCCGCCTGCATTCGGATGCCCTTTCTCATTGAATTCCAAACGGTTTTTTAATGTTAGCGGTTCTATAGAAAGTCCCGTTGTATACGGACGTTCAATCACCTTATCCCCCATGACTACTTGATATTCGTTTCTATGAAAGAGAATGTTTGTCCTTTGATGAGTGGAAATAGAAGTCTGCTGTGCAAGCATAATGTCGTTTTTCAGCTGCCATGCCGCCTGGCGAACAGAAGTATTGGCATAAACAGGGGGAAGTGTAGTAAACACGGCAATCAAGAGGATAGAGGCGAGGCTTAACACAAGCAAGCTCTCTAGAAGGGTAAACCCCTTCTCCTCGTTTAATTTAATGTTCAACCTTAACTTCTCCGTCACTGATGATAATGCGCTTCCCATTTGGGCAAACTGCATCCTTTTTCACATAGCCCTCTGACTGTAAATCTGAAAGGCTCGGTGTCTGTCCTTCATGATCAAGCTCAAATGCAGTCATTTGTGCCTTAATCATGTTTTGCAGGCCTTCACAGCCCTTTTTTTGAATGGTTTGATTATGTTTCGTGACGTTCGGTATCGTAATTAAAAGCAAGATTGAAATAATAAAGAGCACAATTAACATTTCAACAAGTGTGAATCCTTTCTCATTCATCAGCCTCTTCCTTTCACATTTGATTCATCATCTGATACATAGGCAAGAGCATAGATAAATACACAATTAAGATCACTGCAGCAACAAATCCATAAATCATCGGCTGAAGGATTCCTGTCCATTTTTGCGCCTTGTGTTCCAGCCTCTGCAATATGAATTGGCTATATGTGAAAAGCTCCCGATCCAGTCGGCCGCTCAGCTGGCCGTGAGATATGACTTTTGAAAAATCAGCTTCATAAAAAGGGCTTTCACAAATAGCAGCTTCTATTGATTCACCAGCTTTTAGCCGTTCAATCACTTGTTCAGCTTCGCAGCGGTAGAAAGGGAGAAACGTTTGATGTTTAAATGCGTTAAGGCTGTCATAAATTGAGAGACCTGATTTTAAAAGGCTGCTTAGCTGCAAAGAAAAAAAGTAGCTGTTAAACAGCCTGACAAGATTTCCAATCAAAGGGACCCTGACACAAATAAGCATTTGCCGGGCAGGTGATTTTTTCTTAAACACAAGCCAATAATAAAGGCCGATACCTGCTGCAAAAAGAGCTGCCAAAATAATCACAAGATCAATATGCTGAAAAAAAGAAAAAAGTATGTCAGTTGAACGTGAGGTTTCCATATTCATCGATTGATAAATACCGGAAAACTGAGGAATAATGATGGACTGTAACATATAAAACATGACAGCGACCGTAAAGATGAGGAAAAGCGGATATCGCAGCACCCTTTTCACCTGGTCTGCCTGTGCAATTTTTCGTTTCAGCAGCTCTCCGCTCTGGATCATGGAGGCAGGCAGTTCCCCATGCGTTTCAGCAAAGTAACAAATACCTACGGCTTCCTTATGAAATGACAAACTCTTTAGTACTTGATAAAACGGCGCCCCTTCCCTCAAACGAGTGACTGCATCAATCAAATCAGCCACTTGCCTCTTATTCAGCTGGAGTTCCATCAGGCGCAAGCCATCCAGAAGCGTATACCCGCCCGCCGTCATTTCACCGAGCCGCTTCAATAACTGGGCTTGATCCTTTAACGGCCATGTTTTTCTAATCTGTTTCATGATAAACCCACCGGTCATAGTTGTTTGTCGTCAAGTAGCCAAGCGCAATTCCCTTTCTGATAATTTGCCGAAGTGTTTGATATTGATAATTTGCATGATTTCCTTTTGCCTCCTGGATACATTGCTGAAGATTTTTTCCGTACAGGAGCTCATAAACGCTTGCTCTCCTGGCGTTTCGTGACTGGCGGCAATACACCGATGAACATCTGTTTTCACAAAACGGGCAAGCCAAATCAACTAAGCGCTGAGCCGCTATTGCAATGACAGTCTGTTCGATTTCATTCATATTGATGCCGAATTCAAGCAGCCTGTAAATTGCCCCCTTCGCATCTCTCGTATGAAGGCTCGTCAGCACCAGATGTCCAGTCAGCGCTGCCCGTACCGCAATTTTGGCTGTTTCCGCGTCTCTGATCTCACCTAAAATAATCATATCCGGGTCATGGCGCAAAATAGCCTTCAGCCCTGCGGAATATGTCACACCTGCTTTTTCATTCACCTGCACCTGAAGAACATCCTCGTCCCTTGTTTCAACAGGGTCCTCCAGTGTAACAATATTTCGATTAAAGTGTTTTTTTGCATATTGAACAAGAGAGTATAGTGTGGTCGTCTTCCCTGACCCAGTCGGCCCGGTAAAAATGAGCATGCCGTGGGAATGTTTTAAAAATGAGAGTAAGGTGGCTCCTGTCTTCGGAAATAATGACAGCTTATCAATCGAAGGGATATTGTATTGAGGCATCACTCTAATCACGAGGCTTTCTTCATTAATTGTGGGAAGCGTCGACATTCTTAAATGAACATTCCCCTCCTCAAGCTTTAACGTAAGCGAACCATTTTGCGGCTTTCGTCTTTCCCCTATGTCCATCGCTGAGAGGAATTTAAAATGTGAAATGAGCCTTACACACTCTTCTTTTTTCATATTCCTTTTTTTCAGCAAGGCATGGTCAACCCGAAAATGAATGGTGGCGTCCCGCTCCCTCGGCACAATGTGAATATCAGAAGCCTTTGTTATATATGCCTCTTCTATCAAGGTTCTGCTGATTTTTTCTATTGAATCCAATTTGATTCCCTCTCCTTTCAATGCGTATTGTAGAAAAAGAACGACAGGTAATCAAACGGAGAAAAATTGATTTCCTAAAAGTGTTATGTACCGAAAAATCAATTTCTGCTGGCAAGAAAGACCGTTTCAGCTAAATGTACCTGCTTGATTTCATTCTTTTTCTCAATAAAAAAGCAGGCATGATGATCACATGCCTGCTTCACTCCATCTTGCATTATGCTGATTTAGAAATTTCACTTAATGCTTCTCCGGCTTTTTGGTCAGTATTTTTCTCAATGGAAAGATCACCCAACGCAATAATACCGGCAATTCGTTCATTTTCAAGAATCGGTAAACGGCGGATTTAGTGCTCTGCCATAATCTGACCCGCTTCTTCAGCAGACATATCAGGATGGCCTGATACGATGTCAGCGCTCATGATGTCACTTGCTTTTGCATTCATCTGATTTTCAGCTAAGCATCTCGTCACAATATCCGATCAGAAACAATCCCCTGAAGTCTGCCATTTTCACAGATTGGAATAGAACCGACATTGGAGCCTCTCATCTTTTTCGCTAGTGCCGTGATTGAAGCGCTTGGTTCACAGCATTCTACATTCTTTGTCATGATGTCTCTTATTTTCATTCCCATTCCTCCTTTACCGTATTCTTTATCCGTTGCTCAAAAAATCAAACAGCCCTACAGTATCTGCCTTTTTCGAGATTTCTTTTTCTCCTTCCGTTCCTGCAGCATATCTCCCGTCCAGCCTTTTTTCTTCAAATATAGGTAGATCAGGACCGTAGAAGTAATAATCAATAAGAGAGAAAAGAGATACCCGTATTTCCAATTCAGCTCAGGCATTACCGAAAAGTTCATGCCCCAAAGGGCCCCCAGAGCTGTAATCGGCGTAAATAGCGTCGTAAAAATAGTCAGCGCTTTTACAATTTCGTTTCCCCTATGCGAGGTAATGACTTCCTCTGAATGCAGCAGATTGTTAAGCTCCCCTTCAAATTCGCTGATGTATGTAAACCCCCTGTCAATTTTCAGGTCTGTCCGCTGATAATCCTTTTTTCCTTCATTTTGAGGCAAAAAGGTTTCTTTCAACGCCATTTCAATTTTTTTGGCGCTTAGGATTAAGTTTTTCCAGATCATCAGTTCATGGCGCAGGAGATGGACGCGGTTTAAAATGCTTTTGCTATTGTCGTCTTTGATTTGCCATCGGAGCGTTCTCAGCTTTACTTCAAATTCATCAACACCGATTAAATATGCATTCATTAGTTCACCGAGAAGAATCAAAAACCCCTCAATGGCATTGTCCGCTCTTTCCATTTGCCGGACAACCTCTTTTCCCTTAATCCCCTTCAAAATCGAGAAGTCAAAGTTAATCGTAAAAAAATATTGCCTGGTAATATAAAAGTGAAAAACGGTATGGTCTTTTTCCTCATCAATTCCCTGATCATATATGATCGAGCCAAATACCGCTTCATTTTCCGTTTCAGTCGTATCTACGCGCAAAAAATTAATATGATGGTTATTTTCAAACCACTTTTCACATTGAGGCCAGTGAGAAAAATGGATCAGATCTCTTGCCTTATCTCTTTCCTGAGGCCCCATTTGGTACCAAAACCAATCCTTTCCCGTATGTGCCTTCATGTCAAGCTCCTCCAAACTTTAGTTCTTTCATTATTTAATTGCCCAAGAAAGGCATCGCTAAACCAGTCAGCCGCTTCAACACATGTTTTGTGACCATTTTCCGGTGGTATGGAATGTAGAAAGACATCGGAAAAGGGAGGTGCATGCCTTCCTTGGAGAAGGCAGTTGTTGTGGAATTTGTCAACTTACTAGCAGTCGCTATTCTTATTTTGTTAACAGGATTTTTTGTCGCCGTAGAATTTTCAATTGTAAAAGTGCGGCGTTCCAGAATTGATCAGCTTGTCGCAAAGGGAAAGAAAGGTGCAAAAGCGGCAAAGCATGTCATTACTCACCTTGATGAATATTTGTCAGCCTGCCAGCTGGGCATCACAGTCGCAGCTTTAGGACTGGGCTGGCTTGGGGAACCGACTGTGCAAACCCTGCTTCGGCCGCTTTTCCATAAAGCAGGCTTAAACGAATCGCTTACCCACCTTCTTTCACTTGTCATCGCCTTTTTGGCTGTGACATATTTAAATGTTGTCATCGGGGAGCTGGCGCCAAAGAGCTTCGCTATTCAAAAAGCAGAGAGCATTACCTTGATGTTCGCCAAGCCGCTTATTTGGTTTTATAGGCTCATGTTTCCATTCATTTGGCTGCTGAACCACTCTGCCCGGTTAATTACAGGGGCCTTCGGACTAAAGCCGGCATCAGAGCATGAGCTGGCATATACGGAGGAAGAACTGCGGGTTCTTTTGGCTGAAAGCTATAAAAGCGGTGAAATCAGAAAAAGCGAATTAAAATACATGAATAATATCTTCACCTTTGATAAACGAATGGCAAAGGAAATCATGGTGCCTCGAAATGAGATGGTCAGCCTGTCACTTGAGGATGACTCAATTCCAAACCTGCAGGAAACAGTCAAGCAAACAAAATATACACGGTACCCGGTTGTAAGAGAAGATAAAGATAACGTCATTGGCGTCATCAATATGAAAGAAGTGCTGTTTTCAATGCTGTCGAAAAACTTTTCACTCAACAAGCAGCAAATTGAACCTTTCATTCAGCCTGTTATTCATGTCATTGAGACGATTCCTGTTTATAAATTACTGCTGAAAATGCAAAAGGAACGCACCCATATGGCGATTCTCATTGATGAATATGGCGGGACTTCCGGTTTGGTTACTGTCGAGGATATTATCGAAGAAATTGTAGGAGAAATCCGTGATGAATTTGACGCGGATGAAGTGCCTCATATTCGCGAGCTCGGAAAGGATCACTTCTTGCTAAATGCAAAATTATTAATCAGTGATGTAAACAACCTGCTTGGAACAGATTTAGCTGACGCAGAAGTGGACACCTTGGGCGGCTGGTTTCTGACACAAAACATAGACGCAGAGCCTGAAAGTGTCATTGAATATGACGGCTACTCTTTTAAGGTAAAAGACATTGACAGCCACCACATTTTATTTATAGAAGTTAAAAAAGCTGAATAGCCCAGGGGAGGCTGTTCAGCTTTTTTACAGATGATCATGACTGATTAAACAACGCACATTATGACTCTTCTATCTTAAATCCTTTATTGGCCAGGGCTTTCGCAAGGCTTTGCTCGGTTTTCACATTCGAAAAATCCAGACCCAGCTTCACCACAGTTTGGGCAATTTCTGGCCTGATTCCTGAAATAATCGTCTCGATCCCGAGCAGCTTCGTGCTGTCAATCACTTTAAAAATTTGATAGGCCACCATTGTATCAACGATGGGAACGCCCGAAATATCTAAAAATAAATACGAGAGCTTTAGCTCTGAGCACTGCTGCAGCACCGACTCCAAAATCGTCCTCGCTCTGTACGTGTCAATTTCACCGACAAGCGGAAGAATCCCTATCCCCTCAGTAATCGGCATAATGGGCGCACTCAATTCATTAATCATTTCTTTTTGAGCGTTTAATTGTATCATGGTCACCTGGTGATATTCTTCCGTAAAGACTTCAATGATCTTATCAATGTTTTGATTCAAGATCCGGCTCCACTCATAAAAGTCCTGAATGCTGATTTCTTGAGAAGAGGCTTCGCTGAATTTCTGAATCCATTCAAACATGATGTGCCTGAAGGCGTTAAACTGGCCGACACTTTCTGTTACCGTCACTTCATGAACGGCACGGTCTCTGGCGCACTGAAGAGACCATCGATTAAGCTCGTCCTTTACGTATTCTTTTCTAAGGGATTTTGCTACGATGGTCACCAATAATTCATGCTGGTCTTTTAACTTTTGTTCTAGTTTTGGCTGATCTTTCGCTGAATACAGCCATCTGCCTTTTGACGTACAAACTTCCAGCCATTGCTGCGTGATATCTTCTTTGTGCTCTGTTAAGTGCTGATCAAGAGCTATCATCTTAATGAGTTACCTCCTGTTTTGAAAATGTTTCGCTACATATGTATAACGCGCCTGCCTTTACACATACTATGTTTACATTCAATGGGCTATAGCCAAGCGGTAAGGCAATGGACTTTGACTCCGTGATCGTTGGTTCGAATCCAGCTAGCCCAGTTTCTGAACAGGTGAAAAACCGAAGATAAGCTGATTCATATAAATCAGCGGATCTTCGGTTTTTCATCATGCAGATTGATGAACCGTTTTCTTCTTCGATAACTTCAACAGTTCTCCCGGATTATAACCGATCACCAGCTTTTTGTTGTCCACAAGAATCGGACGACGCAAAAGCTTCGGCTTCTCAATTAACAGTTCAAGCACTTCATTTACCGTCATCTCTTCGATGTTTAAATTTAAATTTTTGAAGGTCTGGCTTCTTGTCGCTAAAATTTCATCAATTCCTTCTGTCGTTAAGGATAAAATATACTTTAATTCTTCTACTGTCGGGGTTTCTCTGAATAAGTGCCGTTCGTTAAAGTCAATTTGATGCGCTTTGAGCCAATGTTTAGTTTTTCGGCATGACGTGCAGCTAGGGTATGAGTAAAAAGTTAATTGTTGTTCCATTCGTTTTTCCTCCTCAGTTAACCATCTCTTTGTAGAATAACTACCCCGATCATTTTTTCTTTAAACCATTTACAGAACTTTTTTTCGGATTATTTTCAAAAAGTTATTCATATAATAGAAAGCACGACCAAAGGAAAAATTCCATATGTATAACAATAATGAAAATGTTTACATTTCTAGGTGGGATCTATTATAATAACAGTCAGAGGGACTCTCGGGAGGGGATAAAAATGAATCGCATGTTCCGGGTGTTAGGATTTTGGACAGGAATTTTTGCAGTCATGTTTTATTTGGGTGATATGAAAGATGCTTCCCTTTTATTTTTTGGACAGACGATCTTATTTGTATTCCTATCGTATTTGAATTTAACTGAACGCATGTATATTTATATTTTTGCCGCTTATTTAACGATTTTCTTTGCCGGCTTTACATATTACTCGATTTTTATTATGGTGCCCGGCGGCGGAGGTCATTAAATGCAAAAAGAGACAAACCTTATCGGTTTGTCTCTTTTTTTACAATGAAAACCCATTTAAAAATGGATTTTGGTCCTGCTCAGTCCGCACATCTGTTTCAGGGCCATGGCCGCTTAACACCAGCGTGTGCTCCGGCAGCGTAAGCAGCTTTTCATGGATGGACGTCAGCAGCGTTTCTTGATTGCCGCCTATTAAATCCGTACGCCCTATGCCGCCTTGAAACAGGACATCTCCGGAAATCACCAGGTCAGCATCCTTCACATAGTAAGAAACACTGCCTGGCGAATGTCCCGGCGTAAATAATGTTTCCAAATGAAACGGGCCTATATTCAGTTCGCCGTCTCCTTCAATCAGATGATCTGCAGGCTTAGCTGTAACTTCTATCCCTCTCAGCATGCCTGATCCGTTTAAAGAGGCATCCGTAAGCCAATTCTTTTCATTCTGATGCAGATAAACAGGGATATCCCATTTTTCTCTCACTTCATCCAGTGCCCCAATATGGTCAAAATGGGCATGTGTAAGCAAAATGGCTAAAGGGGTCAGCCCTTTTTCTTTTATGTATTGATTGATTTTATTTCCTTCGCCGCCCGGATCAAAAATCAGGCATTGATCATCATTAATCAAAAAATATGCGTTCGCTTGAATCGGCCCTACTGGCATTCGTCTCCATTTCACTTGTATCACCTCTTTCTGTTTTATGCTCCTATTATGAGGGTTTTTGAAAAAAGATTCAAACAATCGCAATGAAAACGCTATCGACAAACATTTAAAAAACAGGTAGAATAAAAATGGAAAGAATTGCAGGTTTTTCAATGTAAAGGGGGCTGCGTAATGTTACTTGTCGTGATTTTCGGCCTTGTCGCTCTTTTCGCTTTATGGGGAGTCTTGCGTTCTGTTAAAAATAGAAACATACTTGGATTTTTGTTAGCCGGAGCCACCTTATTTGTCTTTGGCTGGTTTACAGTGATGACCGTGATAAACAGCGGATATCCAACCGCACATTAAAACCTGTATCCAATTGGATACAGGTTTGTTTTTATTGCTGTAAATGTTTATTGACACTTTCTATTTTGCTTTCAAGTGTCGTTTTTTTGTCACGCCTGTCATCGATGCGGATGTTTGTTGCCACTCTATGCAGCCCTTTTTGAAACGGTGCTTCGTGAATGGCCTGGATGACTGTGAAAAGGTCACTGAGTTCTCCCTCGATCAGCGTATTCATCGGTGTCAGCTGATATTTGATTTTTCCTTCAGCTTGATATCCTTCTAAAATCTTTTGCACATCGGCCACGTAAGCACTGACACTAGGTGTTTCCGTTCCGATTGGGATAATGGTTACATCTGCAATAGCCATCGTTATTCCATCTCCTTTTGATCAATGATAAGTTGCTTCATTCCATGTGATTTCAATAAAATGATCTGCTCAAAATGAAAGCCGTATAACGCATATTTCCCGTTTGGAGATATTTGAATCGGCTCCATTTCCGGCAGGGAGAAAAGATCTTTTGTCTTTCCCGACGCCACATTGACAGCTGCAAGCTTATATGCATCGCCGCTTTCTTTAAACGTATAAAACAGGCCTTCTGCTTCATCATAATCATACTCCATCGGAGCCAAACTTGTATATTTCGTTTGGAGCGGCCATTCAACTGTAACTGGAGATTTTGTTTGCGGCGTTTTAAACTGGTACGTCCCTTTTTCTCCGGAAGCTGATTTAACAGCAAAACTCATTTGATGAAAAGAATCAAAGAAGAGAACATCATCCTCGAGCTTCTTTTCCGCTTTGGAGACTGTATCAAACGTATATAAAGGCCCTGACTTATCGTCTCTTCCCTCTTTGACATAATCAAATGTGTTTTTTGAGGTCCAATGAATAAACGGAACCTGTATCGGACTTAAGGAAGACTCGTCTTTTTTGGCATCCACCTGATATGTATGGAAATCCCAGTTTTCAGAGAATACCGTCACCATCATTTGATAAGGGTCATACGGATTCCAAGCAGCCTCGAGCTCATACGTTTCATATTCTTTTTGGTAAAGCGTTTCTCCTTTTGCATTAAGCAAAACCAATGCTGTCTTTTGGCTGTTAGTGATTTGCAGCAGGATCATCTGCTTTTTCTGATTGATTTGAACATCAACGATTTGGCCATCCGTTTGATAAAGCTTTTTCGATTTGCCGGTAAAGATGCGGTACGCAAAAAGCTCCGTTTTCGTCGGATCGGATGCAGAAAATAAAATTGTGCTGTTATTAAGCCAGCCTTCCGCTCCGTCCGCTTTTTCCGCAGAAAGCGGAATGATCTCTTTTTCCTCATCTTTTGCCGCTGATGCCTGTTTTTGCTGCTGATGAGATGATTCGCATGCTGATAAACCAAACAGCAATGCCGACAGCAGAATGAAACAAACTGATCTCATCAGCCTTCCCCTCCAATCATCTATATTGTCGCACATTCTCTGCGGCAGAAAAAAGAAAAAGTTTCAGTTACTCATGAAAAAATAACGCCCTCCACAAAATGCCCTTTGTCGCGTTATAAATATGTGAAAACTGCTGAAACGGCAAAGGATTTTGCCCTCTTCCAAGTTCCACCGTATAGCCTTCTTTAAAATAATGATGGATAAACCAATCGCGGAATCCCGCATAGCTGTCTATATCCCTTACTCCTTTATAAATGTTCCCGCTGACCTCCTCAAAATCCTTTATAACAGCAGCAGATTCTTCAGGCTCAAGACCTTTATAGCCCCAATAAATTTCTTCTCCCTGGGTATGAAGGGCTAGCAATCTGTCAGGCGGATCTTCCGTAATCAACCGGTACATGGTGATGGATTCCGGCTCCGTAAGCGGGGAGAACCCCGGAAAATCTCGGTGGCTGGGTGCTGGCGGCTTGCGGTATTTTTCAATTTCCCATAATGACGGAAATTGTTTATTTAAATCGACTCCGTTTATGTTCGCCTTCCACTCATTAAAATTCGGCCGATGACCATTTAGCCTTTCGAGCTCTTCTTTTCTGGCACCCATGCCTTCTGAACCGTTCAAGACAAGATCAACGCCATCCGGGTTGACAAGCGGAACGAGTGATAAGGCTGTGCTCCTGAACAGCTTCATGGGAGAAAAACCGGAGAAAGGCGAGTTGCAGCATAATGACATACAATATTCCTTAAACCATTTTAGCAGGACAGACGTTGTAATCCACTCATTTGCATGAAATGAGGCGTTCATATGGACCTTTTTTCCGGTATGCTCTCCACCAACCTTCAGCTCCAAAATTGGCCTGCCGAGTACAGAACAACCGATTTCCCGGCATGAGACGAACGGAAACACATCAATGATTTTCTTTATTTCCTTTTCAACAGCTGAATCATCATAAATTTTTTCTTGCCCCACCCAGTTATCTGAAAGGCTTAGCCGCCGAGGCTGTAAAAAGCTCTTTATGTCCTGAATGGTGTGAAGCTCCTTATCGTTTTGCTCTTCAATCATATAACCAGGACAATACAACTGATGCTTCTGTGCCGAGCGATTTGCACTTCTGAGGAGTTCCTCCTCTATTTCCAGCTCTCTTGCCACTCTTGCCAAATTGTGCTTAACCTCAGGTTTCACCGTAATAAACGCCATCATCATCCCCCTTTTTGTTACTATATGACAGCGTGTTTAAAAAAAGAAAGCCTCCCGCTCACTTTGATGCGGAAGGCTTTATGATTACGATGCCTGATCAAGCACTGGCGGTTCTTTTCGTTTTGACGAATTGTCCGGCCTTTTCTGCTCATAAAATCGCAATAAATCTCCATAAATGATTTCATCAGAAAGTGATAGCTCCTGTTTCGCTTTATCAGCAAATGCTTGACATTGTTTTGCCTCTTTTAGCGGCTTGCCGGTCTCTTTGTCATAACAAACACCGTCAGTATATACAACCTCATCCGTGATAAAGCTCCCGTCCCGGAGCACCGTAAAGTCCAGTTTTTCATCTGAAAGCAGATCGTTGCCAAATTGAATGTGATCTTTCGTATCAATCCCTAAAAGATTCATCAGCGTCGGCCTGATATCAATCTGTCCGCCTACTTTTTCAATCGTTTGCGGCTTTTTATCGGTAATACCGGGAATATGGATGACAAGCGGCACTTTTTGGAGCTGCACTTCTTCAAATGGTGTAATCTCTTTCCCTAAAAATTGTCCCATCGCATCATTATGGTTTTCCGATATGCCATAATGATCACCGTATAATACGATAATAGAGTTATCATATAATCCGTCTTCTTTCAGCTTTTCGATAAACCGTTTCAGCGCCTCATCCTGATAGCGCACTGTCGGGAAATATTTGTTTAGCGTTTGGCTGCTTGAATCATATTCATCAATCAATTGATCCTCTTCATCAAGATCAAACGGGAAGTGGTTCGTGAGTGTGATCAGCCTGGAATAAAACGGCTGAGGCAGA
Source organism: Bacillus sp. N12A5 (assembly GCF_026790125.1). NCBI lineage: Bacteria > Bacillati > Bacillota > Bacilli > Caryophanales > Bacillaceae > Bacillus > Bacillus sp. N12A5. The sequence goes on from NZ_JALAMR010000016.1 coordinate 92,034, forward strand.
TTTTTCAACAGCCCTGAAGACTGCTCAAAAAACTCTTTATCCTTCAGCCCCCAGCCAACTGAATTTTTGTCAGTTACATCATACGAGTTTATATCAAAAAATGAATCATACCCAAATGAGTCGTACATTAAATCCCGATTCCAAAAGCTTTTATTGTTAGCGTGAAGCACAGCTGAATAATAACCGTTGTTTTTCAGAATTTCAGGTGCGGCAACGTATTCGTTGACCGCATTTGTAAAAAACACGGCGCCTCGTCCAAGCGGATACAGTGAATTGTCCACGATAAATTCAGAATCCGATGTTTTCCCCTGGCCGGTTTGGTGGTAAACATTATTGAAATTGTAGCTCTTTTTGATAAAGTCATTTAGAAAAGGCGTGATTTCTTCACCATTTACCTTTTCATTGATTACAAAGCTTTGCGTCGACTCCAAGGATACGAGGATGACGTTCCTTCCTTTTGCTGCGCCGAATAAGCTTTTGTTGCCATCTTTCGCATTTGCGGTTACGTAGTTCTCAATTTCCGTCAGGCTGTTGCTGTCAGCCAATGCCCTTTGTGCGGACTGCTTTGACTGAAGAACTCCGTCGTAAATATGAAAATTAAACAGGCTGATGTTTTTCACCAGCATTTCCCTGTCAAATGAGCGTGTCAACAGCTGAGGTCTTTCCGCCTCAGACAAGCCCAGATTGAAGAAATAAACAGAAGCAACGAACAGAAAATAAGCCGCCCGTTCATTTTTCGTAGAGGGACTGTCTGATTGAAAAGCTTTTTGCCGGATGTGAAGCCATATTAAAACCGCAATATCTACTGCCAATAGGAGGTCTGTCGGCTCAAGAAGTGTTCCAATGCTGCTTCCGAGATCACCCATATTGCTCGTTTGAAAAAGAACAGGGATTGTTAAGAAATCATTGTAAAAGCGGTAAAAAACCATATTAGCCAGCAATACAAACGTGATAAGACAGCTCATCGCGATAATGTAGCGATTTCTGTTTTTGCCTTTCAAAAACAGGCTAAAGCCAAAAATAAGCAGCAAAAAGCTCAATGGGTTAATAAACAGAATAAATTCCTGCGTCAGATTGTCGATTTTAATATGAAAACTGGTTTTGTATACAGCATACGTTTTCAGCCACATCAATAAAATGGCAATCAGCATAAACGAAATCTTCGAAAAAAACGTTTTTCGCATTACAACCTCCTATGCAGCACGCTAAAAAATCAGTCTATTCCCAACATTCTCATTAACATATCAAATTAAATCTTAACCTGAACATAACGAAAAATCAATTTCATTTACACAAATTTAACAATTTTGGTGTTTCAGCCATTCATTTTTAGCGATCCAAGCGCCACCGATAACACCGGCATCATTTCCAAGTGCTGCGATTGAGATATCAGCCGCTGCGGCTGCACGCGGAAACGCGCAATTGCGGAATGTTTTTTCGACTTTAGATCTCAGCAGTTCTCCGGCTCTCGATACGCCGCCGCCTAGAACGATTTTTGACGGATTTAGCGAGCTTGCCAAATTTCCTAGCACCAAACCAAGGTGCTTGGCTACATAATCAACGACTTCAAGGGCAATTTCGTCACTTTCCCCTGCCGCTTCAAATACATCCCGCGCTGTCAAATCTTCAATTGCTTTTAAACGTGTCGTCTGCTTAGCATTTGCTATTTTCTCTTTTGCAATTCTTACAATTCCTGTAGCAGACGCAATCGTTTCAATACAGCCCGTTTTGCCGCAGTTGCACGGCGCTCCGCCTTCAGGAATGCTGCAAATGTGGCCGATTTCCCCGCCGGCGCCGTTTATGCCATGTACAATTTCACCATTTACAATGATGCCGCCGCCAACTCCTGTGCCAAGCGTCACAAGAATGACGTCCTTCGCGCCGTCACCCGCTCCCTTCCACATTTCCCCGAGCGCAGCAATGTTCGCGTCGTTTTCTATAACAGCCGGAATGCCGGTTTCTGTCTCCAGATGGTTCTTTAACGCATAGTTTTTCCACCCCAGATTTACCGTTTCATAAACGACTCCTGCCGCCATATCCACAGGGCCTGGTGCGCCCATTCCGATGTATTTGAGAATATGCTTCGGTTTTTGCAGTTCATCCAGCTTGCTGTCGATTGTTTTTGCGATTGTCACAGTTATGGTGTCGCCGGTTTTATCAGTCGGGACTTCCCACTTATGCTGAATTTCACCATATTGGTTAATAAAAGCGAGTTTAATCGTCGTTCCTCCCAGATCAATGCCCGCAAACCATATCTCGTCCATTATTATCACCTTAGCCTTTACATAAATCTTTTTCGTTTTTTTGTTTGCTCCAATTCTTTTCGAAGGACAGCTGCCGCTTTGGCCCACTGCTCCTTTTCAATCATATGATTCATGTATAATTCCTTTAATTCTTCCAGCATAAACTCAATTTCAAGCTCTCTATCTCCAAAGTAAACAATGTGGCCAAACGTTTTTAACAGCTGCTGCACATCATAAAATGTATTCATTTCCCTCACCATTCTTGATCTTAACTATTTAAGCGTATTCACCTGGAAGCAGCCAGTCAAGAAGAAAACGCTGACAAAAAAGCCAGCCTCCTCCCTCTTGGCATATTCCATTCCTTATGATTCTTTATTATTTTCAATTTGCTGCTGAAGCTCTTTGTAGCGCTGCTCGTTCGGCTCCAGTTTTACAGCCGACTTGATGGCCTTCTCTGCCTGAGCAAGCTCATTTTTTTCCGCATACAGCAAGGCTAAATAGTAATATGAGGAGTGGTCTTTAGGTTCTTTTTCCACTGCTCTTTCCAAAAGGGGAATCGCCTGATCATATTCACCGATTTGAATATCAGAAACTGCCAGGATTTTCAAAAGATCGACCGAGGCATCTTTTTGCTCTGCTTCCGCGTTCAGCAATTCCGTTACTTCTTCATACTTTCCTTCCTGATACAGCTCGCTTGCCTGCTGAATCAGCGCTGACTCCTGGTGGGAGGGCGAATGCAATCCGTCATATAAAAAACCGGCCGCCAAAGCAATCAGCACAACTGCTGACAATAACCTTTTCCCCAAGGCTCCGGCTTTTGGCAATCCTACTGCTGCAGCGGCGAAAAAGCCGCCAATCAAGCCGCCAATATGTCCCGAATTATCAATATTCGAAACCGCAAAACCAAAGCCCAGATTGATAATAATAATGACAATAATATTGGTTCCAATGGTTCTTAAAAACATTTTCCGATTTGACAAAGCTACATACAACAATGCGCCTAAGCATCCAAATATGGCTCCTGAAGCGCCAGCAGAAGGATACGGGCTGAACACAAAGCTCGCGATCGAACCTGTAATGCCAGCCGCCAGATAAATCAGCAGAAACCTGCCTGATCCGTACATCCGCTCAACGGCTGTACCAACCGACCATAAAGCAAGCGTATTAAAAGCTAAATGCGCTATGCCGATGTGAAGCACAATCGGAGTCAGAAGCCGCCACCATTCTCCGGCTGCAATCAGACTGTTTTCCTTTGCCCCAAAAGCGACCAGGGTCTCTGTATTTGTGCTGCCCCCGTTTATTTCAAGCAAGAAAAACATCAAAATCTGAAGCGCAATGAATAAATATGTAAAGATTGGTTTTCCGTATTGAAAAACCGCCGCTTCATTTTTTCTTCGTTCTTCTTGTTTCCGCACGAGCGAAAGGAAGCGTTCTCTCGCCATTTGTGCGTCTTCGAACGAATTATGGGCTTCAGTGCATTCTTCTCCACGAAATGATGGAAAAACCGCTTGAAGATCACCGCGGAGCATCGTTCCCCTCACGATCGCCGGCTCAACTGATACAGGTCCCTTCTCAAAAGTCTTTTCGGCGATCCCTTCCCAGGCATCAACAGGAGCATCTGCTGAAAAAAACACATTCAGCAGCCTCAGTTGGCGTTTGCCAAGCGACGCCCGAATTCGTTCTACTCGATCAGCCTGCTCTTCGATATCTCTTACCATTTCTTGCCGAAAATCAAGATCATGTCTATAAAGGCGAACCAGATCGTAAGAAGACTTTCCGGGTGCTTCCAGCCATATTTCATCTGACTCACCGGATTGTATGACACCATACCCGCTATTCACTAGGTGCGCCGCAATGTTCCAATATGTATACTCCAACAAATACATGTTTACCGCTCCAATGGTTTTTTTTCATTATAACAGCTGGGCGCTCCGAACGCCTACTGAAAGCAAAAAATCCCGTTTTTCACGGGATTTTAGAAGGCTTGCTGTATAAACTTATTGCGGATAAACGGAATTCTTAAAAAGAGATGGATAAAAGACCGCCTGATTCCCGGCTGGCTGAGCACGGTATTCATGAGACGGTAGCGGTTTTGATAAAACATAACGGCAGAAACAGCAAAAATGGCATAGATCATAAGTTTTTTCATCATATCCCTCCTGCCCATAGGGTTTGTTATTCTTTCTTATTTATTCTTGAATAAGGTGTAGGAAAGTTATGAAAAACAAGAAATGATCCGATCCTCTGTTATCAGCTTATGTACCGGAATGTCATGCGGCAGGCGGGGAACGTGCGCAAACAGCTGGCACTCCAAAAGTAAAGAAGCTGTCTTCCCTTTATAACTGCTTAAATAACGGTCATAATATCCGCCGCCAAAACCGATCCTAAACCCGTCAGTATCAAAACAAACACCAGGAACAAGCATCAAGTCAATTTGTGATGGTTTGACTTCTTTTGTTTTTTCAATCACCGGCTCAAGCAGTCCGGCGTAGACGGTTTCGAGCTGATCATCGGTCTGATATGTGCGAAATTGCATGTTCTTCGTGCCCGGATCACATTTTGGTATACAAACTCGTTTCCCTTTATCCCAAGCCTGCTCAATAATGGGACGAGTCGGTATTTCCAGCCCTTTGGAGATCGTAACGGCAATGGTGCTTGCCTTTTCCCACTCCGGCTGTAAAAACAATTGCTTGTACACCCGCGAAGTTTTTTGAAGAAAATCATCATTTGATAAAGCAGATAGGGCTTCCATCGTCTTTTTTCTTAATTGTGATTTCATCTCTCATCCCCCTCGGAATAGAAAAAAAGCCAGAACCTTTTTCAAAGCTCTGGCTTTTTTCTTACACCTCAAACAGCTGGGCTGTTATTTTGTTTCACGGTGTAACGTAGATTTTTTATCACGTGGGCAATATTTTTTAAATTCAACGCGGTCTGGATTGTTGCGTTTGTTCTTTTTAGAAATATAGTTACGCTCACCACATTCAGTGCAAGCCAAAGTAATATTAACGCGCATTATTTTCCCTCCAAACTAAAATCATTTACTTATTCAGACTTATATATAATACCACTATAATGGACGGAATGCTAGGCTGTTTTTCAATGAATTACTGAATTATTAATGATACGCTGATAAAGCTGTAAATATGATTTCGTAATGAGCCGGGGATGATGAAGTTTAATCACCTGTTCTCTGCCTGCTTCTTTTATCCGGCGGGCTTTTTTCTGATCCTTTAATAGCTTGTCCAGCAGATCAGCGGCTTCCTGTGTGCGCGTAAAATCGAGGGTGATTGCCGTTTTGTCATGAACCGCATAGTCACAAAAGCCGCCTGACGGAGACACGGCAGTCAGAGCACCTTGTTCCATGCTTTCTTGTACAGCAAGTCCAAACGGCTCATAAAAACTAGGGAAAACAGCCAGTTCACAGTGAGACAAAAACGATCCGATATCTCTTCTAGCCAAAAACGGCAGGAACATGACATGTTTCTTGAGGTTCAATGACGCAGCCAATTTCTCATAGGAGGCCAGAAACGGCCCTTCCCCAGCCAGTACCAAATATAGGTCAGGCTGATGCTGCCTCAGGATTGCAAACACCTTTAACAGCTGTGAAAACCCTTTTTCAGGAACAAATCTTCCAAAAGAAAATAGGAACCTTCTATTCATGCTCCTTAGAATTTGCCCCTTCTCTTCCTCCATAGATGCAGGGCTCGGGATAACGGATATGTTTTTACATGCAGTCTTATCAAGAGACCGTTTCATAAAAGTGCTTAATACAATCAGTTCATCAGCGGATTCTATAAGGAGACGTTCGGTCTGCAGCCGGTATGGATGCGGTGCTTCTTGGCACGCCTTCTTCCTCTCGCTTTCAAGACCGTGGATTGTCGCAACAAATGGAAGAGCAAGTCGCTTTTTCAATTCATGAGCGGCAGGGGCTGTCGTGTCGTCATGGGCATGAATCAGATCAAAACGATCATTGCAGGATAACACATGCTGAACCATTGTAAAGTTGGCATCAGCTATGAAATCTTCAAACTGCTCATATGAAAACATCTTCCTGCTTGGAGTGCAAACCGTTATGTTGATATGCGGTTCTAGATAGGAAATAAGACGATTTAAATGGACACCGAGCCCGCTTTTTGGCTCTTGAGGATGTTCAAGAGTCAGCATGAGAACGTTCACCGTTCGTTTTCTCCTCTCCCGTAACAGGTATAGGCAGAAAATTGCTTCTCCCAGCTGCTGCGCGCGTCCCCAGGCTGAAAGCTGTTTATCTCGCAAACCCCATTTTCTTCAAGATAAATGTCCCCTGTATTGGCGAGCCTGAGGGAGACATTCATTGAGTTAATGATTTTGTATTCAGCCCGATATACAGCATTACCCGCCGCATGGCCAATCGTCCATTTCCCTTTATGATACGTTGTGCGTTTTGTCCTGACAGCTTCGATGCCTTTTCTTTTGATGACAATGCGCAATTCTTTTATCATATCCTGAGGTTTTTCAAAAAGCACCGCTTCAGCCAGCCGCATTGTTTCTTCTGAGATCTCCCAGCGTACGGTCAAGGTATGAGCGTTTTGAATCGCTATGTCGAATGTATCCCTAAAAAAGGACAGTTCATGTCGTATATTATAGGGTAGTGGGTATTTATCCATGGACTCCTAACACTCTCCTTTCCTATCATTCACTCGGTGTTCCTATTAAACCATTACATATAGAGGAAGCAAAGAAAGATTTCTCGACAAAATCTCGTTTTTTTCGCGAATTCCTTTAGAATCCATTGGTTTTATGGTATAAAAAAGAAGGATAAAAAAAGAATAGAAGGTGATGAAACGTGGAAATTGCTATTATTGCGTTGTTTATCGTCAGTATAGCGCTAATTGCATTCTCATATTCTCAAAGAGATCCGATGAAAGATGTAGAACAGGAACTCGAAACCCTGCAGCTTTCTGCAATGCAGGAAATTTACAAGCTCAAAAAGAAAATGACAGTGCTTGAGGAAGAATTACTGGAAACAAACCTTGTCATCCGCAAATCAAAGCATAGCGATATCAATCAAAAGATCGCCAAACAGATACTTTCTAAATATAATAACGGCATGTCTGCTGAAGCAATTGCTAAAGCTGAGCATGTATCAGTGGAAGACGTAAATACGATTATTAAAGATAACGAGAAGGTGCTCGTATGACAAAACGGGGCATTCAGGCATTTGCTGGCGGCATCATTTTAGCGACAGCCGTTCTTGCAGCTGTTTTTTATCTGACTGATGAAGATCAGGCCGCTGCTGTAAAAGAAAGTAAAACAGTAACAGAGCAAGACGTGAACAATTACCTTGATTCTAAAAAAATGGTTTCTGTGAACCGTGATGAATATCAAAAACTTCTTGATTCAAAAGAGAAATCGTTGACCGATGACAGCAGCTCAGACACAAAAACAGACAAAGTCAAAACGTACAAGCTCAAAATTAAAGATGGCATGAGCACTGCAGATGTCTCGGCTATCCTTGAAAAAGAAGGCATCATCTCCTCGGCTCAAGACTTTAATGACTATGTCATTGATGCCGGCTATCACAAAGAAATCCGCGCCGGCGAGTTTAAAGTGAAATCAGACATGAGTTTCAAAAAGATCGTAAAAACGTTAACACGATAAAAAACAGGCTGACTGTCAGCCTGTTTTTTTCATCCAAACTTTCCTGTAATGTAATCGAGGGTTCTTTGATCCTGCGGGTTAGAGAACATTTTATTCGTATTGTCGCATTCAACAAGCTCGCCCATGTAGAAAAAGGCGGTTTGATCAGAAACCCTTGCTGCCTGCTGCATGTTATGTGTAACGATGACAATCGTATATTTATTTTTCAGCTCGAGAATGAGCTCTTCAATTTTTCTCGTTGAGATGGGGTCCAGTGCAGATGTCGGCTCATCCATCAGCAAAATATCAGGATTTGTCGCAAGCGCTCTGGCGATACAAAGACGCTGCTGCTGGCCGCCTGATAGCGAAAGGGCGGATGAATGCAAACGATCCTTCACCTCATCCCATAACGCCACGTCCTTTAATGACTTTTCCACTATGTCCTGCAGCTTCTTTTTATTTTTGGTGCCGTGGACTCTCGGTCCGTAAGCCACATTATCAAAGATAGATTGCGGAAACGGGTTCCCTTTTTGGAAGACCATGCCGATATTTTTTCGCAAATCCACGATATCCACTTTATCCTTTAAAATATTGCTGCCATTATAGTTCAGCTCTCCTGCAAGCTTTACATTCGGCGTCATTTGAATCATTAAATTCAATGTTTTGATGAAAGTTGATTTCCCGCATCCTGATGGCCCGATGATCGCCGTGACCTCGTTTTCATGAATGCTCAAATTGATATTTTTTAAAGCATGGTGCTGTCCATACCATAAGTTCATTCCATTGACTTGATAGACTTCGTGTTTCATTACAGCTTCGGTAGCAATACTCATTGCCGCCCTCCTATCCGAATTTCCCGTTAATATAGTCCTCTGTCTTTTGCTGCTTCGGACTTGTAAAAATCTGTTCTGTCTGTCCGTACTCTACAAGCTCGCCGTTTAAAAAGAATGCCGTCCGGTCAGAAACCCGCAGAGCCTGCTGCATATTGTGCGTAACAATGATAATCGAGTATTCGCTTTTCAGTTCTGTAATTAATTCTTCTATTTTTGCATTTGATATCGGATCAAGCGCTGAAGCTGGTTCATCGAGCAAAAGTACAGCTGGCTTCATCGCAAGCGTTCTCGCGATGCATAAACGCTGCTGCTGGCCGCCTGACAACGAGAGTGCAGATGAATGCAAACGGTCCTTCACCTCATCCCAGAGCGCTGCTTTTGTTAAGCTTTCTTCCACAATCTCATCTAAAACGGCTTTATTCCGCTCTCCTGCATATTTCAATGCATGTGTGATATTCGCATAGATCGATTTTGGAAATGGATTCGGTTTTTGAAAAACCATTCCGATTTCTCTTCTTAAGCTGACAACGTTAATGTTGCCACCCAGTATATTTAATCCTTCATAAAGGATTTCACCTTCAGCTCTTGCAGAAGGAATTAAGTCATTCATTCGGTTAATGTTTCTCAAAAAAGTAGACTTTCCGCATCCGGATGGTCCAATCAAAGCGGTCACCGCATTCTTTTCTATATCCATGTTCACGTGATGAACTGCTTGCTTATTTCCATAAAAAATAGACAGATCTTTCACTTCGAGCACGTGGCGCTGCTTCGGAACGATGACAGCACGCTCAGGTTTTTCTTTTACCATTTGTTCAGACATGTTTTTCGCCTCTTCCCGTTCTAATTTGCCGTAAGCTTTTTATAGATCATCGTGCCAAGCCATCTCGCTGCGAGATTAAACACAAGAACAGAAATCACCAGAACTGCAGAACCTCCGTTGGCGATCGCTTCAGCATCCGGAATCATTCCTTGCGTATTTACGTTCCAAATGTGGACCGCCAGTGTTTCAGCGGGCCTGAAAATATTAAGCGGCGATGTTTCCGAAAACGGGTTCCACTCTGTAAAATTAAGACGTGGCGTTGTCAGACCGGCAGTAAACAATAAGGCCGCCGCTTCCCCGAACACCCTTCCTGATGCTAAAATTGCCCCTGTGATGATAGAAGGGATCGCACTTGGAATTAAAACGGTTTTTACAGTATGCCAGCGTGAAACTCCTAAAGCGAGTGAGGCTTCCTTCAGATCTTTAGGAACTGAACGGATCGCGTCTTCTGTCACACGCACCATAACAGGCAGGTTAAAAACAGTTAACGCAAGCGCCCCGCCTATGATCGTATATCCCCAGCCTGTTAAGTTAACAAACATCAGTAATCCAAACATTCCAATGACAATAGACGGAAGAGATGAAAGCACCTCTATACATGTTCTGATGAAATCAGTCACTTTGTTATTCGGCGCGTACTCAGCCATGAAGACTCCGCCGCCCACACCGAGCGGGATTGTAATGAGCATTGTAATAAACAAAATATAAAAGGAGTTAAACAGCTGGTCGCGTATACCTCCTCCAGCTGCAATCGCACTCGATTTTGTTGTAATAAAATCGAAGCTGAGCTGAGAAACACCGTTGATAAGAATATAGGAAAACAAGCCTACTAGAATTGCAGCGATAACGGCTGCACACAAACCAAACATTCCAGTCGCCAGTTTATCTGTTATTTTGCGGTTCATTACACTTTCCTCCTAGATGACAAGTAGCGAATAAGCAGGATGAACAAGAATGACATCACCAGAAGCACAAGCCCCATTGACCAAAGTGTATTATTTTCAACACTGCCGTATGTGGTGTGGCCCATATTCAGCGTGATGATCGTGGTAAGTGTTCCCGCAGTGTCAAACAGGCTTTCCGGCAATACTCTTGTATTTCCAATGACCATCTGAACAGCCAAAGCTTCACCAAATGCCCGTGCCATACCAAGCACAACAGCTGTCATTAATGTTGGAAAAGCTGCAGGCACAAGCACTTTTCTGATCGTCTGCCATCTTGTCGCGCCAAGCGCGTAAGAACCTTCTCTTAAACTCTTCGGTAGAGAAGCCATTGCATCTGCAGAGATCGATGTGATAGTCGGCAGAATCATGATAGAAAGGACAATCGTTCCCGCCAATAAACTGTGCCCTGTTCCGCTCGATTTGAACTGGGCGATAAACGGCACCAATACTGTAAGACCTATGAATCCATAAACAACAGATGGAATGCCGACTAAAAGCTCAATCACCGGCTGCAGCACTTTCTTTCCCCAATTCGGCGCAATTTCTGTCATAAAAATCGCACCTGCAATACCTAGCGGCGCAGCAATGAGGGCAGAAAGAATCGTTACTGCAAATGATCCAAAAATAAAGGGCAGCACTCCATATTTCGGATCAGTATCTGTAGGGTTCCAATTTAGGCTCGTTAAGAATTCAATTGGGCTTACACCATTTACAAGAAAAGATTGCAGCCCCTTAACGCCGAGGAAAATAGTAATCGCAACAGATGCCGCAATCATAATAAGCGCACAAGCTGTCACTATCATTCTTCCTCGAACTTCATCCAATTGCCGATTTTGCCTAGAGCTGATTAAGCGCTCGCTCACAGACATATTTTCTCTATTGTTTATCATTGTTTTACACTCCTATGAATGTGTTAAGAGGAGAAACGGTTGTCCCCGCACTCCTCTTTTTATTAAGATCAGCTTTGCTTCCCGTTGGCATCGCGTGTCACTTTCATATCAGTAACCGGAATGTAGCCTTGGTCAGTAACAATGCTTTTTTGAATGTCTTCACTCTTTAGATAATCAAGAAATTCTTTAGCTAAATCTTTCGCTTCACCTTTTGTATAAGAATGCTGATAAGCCCAGATCGGATACTCGCCAGTTGTGACATTTTTCGCTTCAGGTTTTACACCGTCAATTGATAGAGCAGTTACTTTGTCATCTGTTAAATATGAGAATGCAAGATATCCAATCGCTCCAGGAGTATCAGCAATGATTTTTTTCACCGTGTTGGAGGAATCTTCAGTAATGCCTTCTGCAGGTTCTTCTCCGTCTAGCGCATATTTCACAAATGTAGCACGTGTGCCAGAAGAATCAGGACGGTTTACAAGTGTAATCTTTTGGTCTTTGCCGCCGAGCTCTTTCCAGTTTTTAATTTTACCAGTGAAGATTTTTTTCAATTCATCTTTTGAAATATCCTTCACACCAGCATCAGGGTTTACAGCTGCTGCCATACCAACGACTGCGACTTGATGATCGACAAGCGCTTTTGCATCGATGCCTTCTTTTTCTTCAGCAAAAACGTCCGAATTCCCGATCTGAACAGCTCCTTCAGAGACTTGAGAAAGCCCTGTTCCAGAACCGCCAGCTTGTACCTGTATATCGGCATCAGGGTTTTCTTCCATAAATTTTTCTGCGGCTGCAAGTACTAGTGGCTGCATAGCCGATGAACCAGAAATGGTTAAAGAACCTGATGCTTTTCCTTCTCCTTTTGCAGAATCGCTATTCGATTTTTCACTTTCTCCCGCATTTCCGCATGCCGCTGCAATGATCATAAAAGCAGCCATCAGAAGCATAAGCACCAATTTGTTTTTTTTCATTTCCTGAATTCCCCCTGCGTATAATGTGTAATTTGTCCTACACGTATAGAGTAAAGGTTCTATGTAAAAAGGGTTTGAACCGAATGTTAAGGTTTTGTAAATCAGTGCGTTTTTTTGTATAAAAAAAACGCCCACATCATGTGAGCGTTTCTTTTTAGTTATCAGAAGACGTTGTGTTTTCTGCGTTTTCTTCGATTTTATCTTTATTCTTTTGCTGTGTATCTTCTTTGTCCTGCTTCGATTTCAGCTCAAAATATTTATCCATTACCTCTCTGCCGATTTCGTTTGTAATGGTATATTTAGCGCTGTAATCAATATAAGCCCAAGGTACTACAACAGAGATCGCAATTTCAGGATTATCAGCCGGCGCATAAGCGACAAGTGTCGTATTATAAGTCGCTGTTCCTGTTTTTGATTTATCAGGCCCGTCATAGAACGATTGTGCTGTTCCTGTTTTCCCGGCAGGCTGATATGATGCTGACGCAAATTGGCTGGCAGCTGTCCCTTTTGTCATCACTCGTCTGAATCCGGCCTGTACTTCTTTAATGTATTCACTCTTCATGTCGATTTTGTTCAGCACTTCCGGCTGAACGGACTGCACGACAGCACCAATTCCTTTTTCAGCATTAGGTTCTCTGACTTCTTTTACTAGCTGAGGCTTCAACCGGTAGCCGCCGTTTGCAATCGTTGATACATATTGTGCCAGTTCCAGCGGTGTATACGTATCATACTGGCCGATTGCATAGTCAAGCAAGAATCCCGTTAATCTGTCTGTACCTTTATAGCCTGTCATTTCATTCGGAAGATCGATTCCAGTTTTAACTCCCAATCCAAATTGGCTGAAGTAATTCCGGAATGTATCAAAGGCCGTTGTATCAATCGGTAAAGCTTGATGCGGTTTATATTCACCTTTTCCGAGTGCAATCGCCGTTTTAAACATAAATACGTTGGAAGACTGCTCTAAGGCTCTTTGAATATTGACCGGTCCTAAGTTCGTCCATGATTTTTTACCATTTTTATCCTGTCCGATATACAATGGTTCATCCTGAAACACTGTATTCAGGTTGATGGCACCGGTTTGCAGGCCCGTCAGCACGGTTGCACCTTTGACAGCCGAACCCATGGCATAAGATGACGTCATATTTCCTAGCGCGTAATCATCAATTTTATATTTCCCATTTTCTTGTTTAATCTGCTTACCCGCCATTGTCAGCACTTCACCGTTTCTCGGGTCCATCATTACAACGAATGCCCGGTCTAATAATTCAGTGCTTGGTCTTGCTTTAGCTGATTTGAGATTCTTCTCAATGATTTTTTCCACTTCTTTTTGCAAATCAATGTCAATCGTAAGTACGAGATCTTTACCGGCTTTGCCCTCAGAAACGGTTTTCGTTCCCGTGACATTGCCGTTTGAATCCGTGATGTTTTCCACCTTTGCTTTTTGTCCCTGCAGAAGGCTTTCGTATTGGTATTCAATATAACTTTTTCCGACCCTGTCATTTCGGCTGTAGCCAAGTGATAGATAATGATCAAGCAAGTTGGACGGAAGCCCTTCATCAGAGCTGGAAACACTTCCGAGCACTGAGCGAAGAAGGTTTTTATACGGATATTCACGTTCCCAATCGGACGTGACATCAACACCAGGCAGTTCGTCTAAATGTTCACTTACAACTGCCATTTCTTTCGCTGATACATCTTCGTTTTTGATATATTGGGGGGTCAATGCATATCCTGAATCCATCTGTCTTTTGATGGCGAGGATTTGCATGTCTTTATCCGTCAGTTCATTCAGCTGCTTATCAGTAATCCGTTTTAGCTGGAGCTGATATAAATCGTCATCGGATAAAGTTTTGTCTTCAACCTGCTGTCTTTCTTTAGCGGTAATCAACTTTTTGGCTTCTTTCGGCCTAGTTAAAATCCAATAATCCTTTTTATCCCGTTCTGTTACTTTTTTTGTGTCAACCTTAATCATATCAGACAGCTTTTTTGCAATTTTTAGACGCTGCTCTTGCGTGGTCGATTTAGATCTGGTGTATGTGATTGCATTTAAAGCCTTATTTGTCACGATGGCATTAAAGTTTCGATCATAAATTTTCCCGCGCGGCACCGCTGAGCTGACTTCACTTTGCTCCTGTTGATTGGCTTGATTTTTGTAATCATCGCCTTGCACGATCTGCTTAATGCCTAATTCCACAATGATCCAGGTAAATATAACAAAGGCAGCTAAAAATAAAATATTTAACCGGATCGGAAGCGACTTCTTTTTCTCTTTATGATTTTGCTTTTTTGGTTTATTTCTCCTCATAACATCACCTTTTTCTATTTACAGAAAGAAAAGACACTCAAGTAAGAGTGCCAGTTTTCATTTTAAAGGTTTTTTCGACTTTTTTCTACAGATAACCCCTTTTTGACAAAAAATTATCTTTCGCCTTTTAAAAGAGTCGGTTCGGTTACCCTTTTTTGGCCGTCTTCTTCCATGGTTTCATTTTCCCCTTCTTTCTCCTTAAAACGGATATCCTTGACAAAGTAATAAATGAGCGGATGTCCTAAGCCCAATATAGCAAGTGACAAAGGAATGCCCATATCCTCCTTCAGGAGGGCCACAATGAGGAGAAAGCATAAAATGGAGACAATTCTGCCGGCGTTTAAAAACATTTCCCTCAGCACGATATATTCAATTCTTGCTTTTCTCGCATGTCTCGCCCGGCCGATCACATCATATGTCAGTGAAACATATGGAACAAGCAACAAAGGATAGCCGATCGCAATAAAAACACCATACGTCAATAATGTGGTAAAGCTCATATGAAACAGAAGCAAAAACAGCGCTCCATATAGAATAAGGCCGCCCAGTAAAATTGATTTTTTTCTGGCCTTTTTCTTAATCAGCCTTGATGCAAAGTAGTAGGCAAAGAAGGAAACAGCTGAATTGACCAGACCGAATGTGCCGAGCGCCAGTTCGCTGTTTGTCTCAATAAATACAAATACACTGATTAAAAAGACAAAAATCCCTTCTCTCAAGCCCTGAAAAAAATGCGCATTCGTAATTCTCCGCCAATCCATATTGCTATGTCGCTCTCCAAATACTTTGCTCAGCATAAAACGGCCCTTTGATTCTCTCCGTTTTAAAAAAAAGCTCATCACGACAGCCAATGCAAATAAACTGAGGGAGAGACTGAAAATCACAGTGTAACCCGTATTATTTTCAAGCCTTGAGATCACAAATCCAGCTACTATCGGGCCGATCATTCCTGCGGAGGAAGACAGAATGCCCATAAATCCGTTGAAAAAATCACGCGTATCAGGCTCTGTTATTTCAAAGGTCAGCACGTTAAACGCAAGCCAATAAAAGCCATAGCCCACTCCGAGCACAGCGCCGATCAGCACGAGACGGCTGGCCGCCGTTTCTCCGGCTAAGAGCACACTTAAATAAAAAGCTGCTAAAAAAATCACGCCAAATCTTAATATGAACACCCGGTCTATTTTTTTGGCTAACCGCCCAGCCAAATAAAAGGTTATCGGCTGCATTGTCACAATGGATAAATTATATATCGCCAAATCAATAAATTTCCCTGACTGCTTCCAAAGATACACATTAACAAATGTATTGGATAGTGCAATTCCCAGCGAGTAAAGCCCTCCAATGGTCAGCAGAAAGAGTAACCCTTTGTTTACGTCTACATCACCAATCACTTTTTTTAGTTTGCTCATGACTGACTCCCCTTTACTATCCCTTAGTCTGTCTCACTCAAACCGAGATATGTAAAAAGAAGACATAAAAAAACAAGGCCCCATATGAGGACCTTGCTTGTGTCATTATTTTGCTTCACTGTATAGACGAGCCACTTCGTCCCAGTTGACAACATTCCAGAAAGCTGAAATGTAATCAGGACGGCGGTTTTGATAGTTAAGGTAGTAAGCATGCTCCCAAACGTCAAGACCTAGGATAGGTGTTTTGCCTTCAGAAAGCGGAGAATCTTGGTTTGGCGTGCTTGTGATTTCAAGTTTGCCGTTGTTCACAACAAGCCATGCCCAGCCAGAACCGAAGCGTCCAGCCGCTGCTGCTGCGAATTGCTCTTTGAATTTGTCAAAGCTTCCAAATACACTGTTGATCTCTTCAGCAAGCGCGCCAGTCGGCTCGCCTCCGCCGTTTGGAGATAAAAGTGTCCAGAATAATTTGTGGTTCGCATGTCCGCCGCCGTTGTTGCGGACTGCAGTGCGGATGTTTTCAGGAACAGAATTAAGATCTGCAACAAGCTCTTCAACTGATTTGTTTGCAAGAGCAGTGTTTCCTTCAACCGCTTTGTTTAAATTTGTAACGTATGTGTTGTGGTGTTTCGTATGGTGAATAGTCATAGTTTCCTTGTCGATATGCGGTTCTAAAGCATCGTATGCATAAGGTAATTCTGGAAGTTCGTAAGCCATGATAATTCCTCCTTAATATATATGTACTGAAATGCCGCTTCACAGCGAGCCTTTCTTCATTCAATGTAACAAAAGAACGCTTTGTAATCAATGAAAAAGCTCACGTTTTGGCTCATTTCAGCGAACATATTTCACTTTAACCGATAATTAGCTCAATTAAACCTGCCGCCCGTAATTCTTATAGCACCGTCCATAAAAAATATCCGATCATCAAAAGCTGTATGATGCCCTTTGCAATAACACCTGTTAAAAAGCCGATAAGAGAACCTAAACCGCTTTTAAACGCAGATTTTACGTCCTTTTGATGGACGATAAGCTCTGCACAAACAGCCCCAATAAACGGCCCTAAAATGATCCCCGCAACCGGAATAACGAATGGCCCGGCTAATAAGCCGATCGTGCTTCCCCATATGGCAGCTTTGCTTCCGCCGAACCTTTTTACTCCAAGCAGATTAGACACGTAATCCGCGGCGAATAATACTGCGGCAAAAACAGCTTCAACGAGCCAGAACATATAAGAATACGGACTGAATGAAAACAAAAATCCATACAATACAAAGCCCGCAACGATAAATACTACGCTCGGAATAACGGGATACACCAGCCCGATAAAGGCGATGATAAATACCGCCGCAATCAACAGCCAATACAATATGTCCATAAAATCCATCCTCCCTTTACATATCCGCCTTCTTCATGTCTTCCTTGTATTCACACGCAGGCAACGATACAATAAGCAACATATATTAGTTTAGCTAGGAAGTGAAGATAGTGAATGTATTTCAGCTTTTTATCAAAAGTACATACTCTCCCCGTGATATTGCAAAAACAAGATTTCTAGGAATCGGAAAAGCGATTCTTTATGTATTTTTGCTCTCTGTTCTTTTTGCAATTCCAACCGCTTATTATCTAAGCACAGGGACCGTCAAATCAATGAACGGCTTTAAAACCGTTTTACACAAAGATTTCCCTGATTTTAAAATTTCAAACGGCAAACTTCAAACGAATGAAAAAAAAGCCATGGAATCTCAGGCAAATGGTTTCGTTATCGTGTTTGATCCGACAGACGCCTATGGCACCGAACAAATCGAAGCAAAACAAAACGCGATCGGCATCCTTCAGGACAAATTTGTTTTGGCCATTGACGGACAAGCCCAAGAAATGCCTTACTCCATGATGCCGTCAGATTTGACAAAAAAAGATGTGATTGCAGGTTTAAACCAAAATAAAACGATGATCATAACTGTTCTTTCAGTTCTCATTTTTCTCGTAACAGCGGCAGGGAAATTTATTGAAGTCTCATTCTTAGCGCTTATCGGGGTAATCTTGAAGAATGCACAGAAAAAACATCTTTCCTACCATCAGCTCTGGAAGCTTTCTGCTTATTCTATCACCCTTTCGACCGTCTTCTTTACGATCATGCGTGCATTAGAAGCGACCGTTCCAAGTGAATTTTTGCTGAACTGGTTTGTCAACTTTGTCATCCTGTTTCTTGTTTTAAAAGAGATTCCTTCTAAAAAAGCCGCTGTATAATCTGAGACTGCATTCGCAGTCTCTTTTCTTTTGTCATGAATCTGAATGGACAAGCATACTATGGTATAAAATTTCGTATGCGGGAGGAAAAGCGATGAAGCGTCTCACCTTTGTGTGCAGCATTGTTTTTATTCTTTTTATTCTTTTTTATGATCTCAAAATTGGCACGATACCCATTCAGGACCTCCCTGTTTATGAAGCATCAGCAAAAACGGCCGCGCAAAAACCAGCATATCAAACAGTGAAGGTAAAGCCCGGTGACACCGTTATGTCGATTGTCGGATCAGCAGGCTCTCCGGACGACATTGTAAAGGATTTTGAAGCGCTGAATCCAAATGTGAAAGCCAACACCATTCAAGCGGGAACAGTGTACAAATTTCCGGTCTACCCTTAATTAACGTTAATTTCTTGTCAGTTCGGCGAAGACACTGTTACAATGTAATTTGTAAAATAAATTCACATAAACCATACTAGAATTGTTATATCTAGCAGCGGCAACTACAATTAAGGAGCGATTGCAAGTGAGTGAAATCACACATCGTACAAAAACGCGTCCCGTCAAAGTGGGACCTTTAACAATAGGCGGCAACAATGAAGTTGTCATCCAAAGCATGACGACAACAAAAACACATGATGTAGAAGCAACGGTTGCGGAAATTAACCGTTTGGCTGAAGCCGGATGCCAAATCGTCCGGGTAGCATGTCCGGATGAACGGGCGGCAAACGCCATTGCGGATATTAAAAAGCGGATTTCCATCCCGCTCGTTGTTGACATACATTTCGATTATAAGCTTGCGTTAAAAGCCATTGAAGGCGGAGCAGATAAAATCCGAATCAACCCCGGCAACATCGGCCGCCGTGAAAAAGTGGAAGCGGTCGTTAAAGCGGCAAAGGAAAAAGGAATTCCGATCAGAATCGGGGTAAACGCTGGTTCGCTTGAAAAACGGATATTAGAAAAATACGGTTATCCGACAGCCGATGGAATGGTAGAAAGCGCACTTCATCATATTAAAATCCTTGAAGATCTTGATTTTCACGATATTATTGTCAGCATGAAGGCATCTGACGTCAACCTTGCGATCGAGGCTTATGAAAAAGCAGCGAAAGCTTTTGACTACCCGCTGCACCTCGGAATCACCGAGTCAGGAACGCTGTTTGCCGGCACAGTAAAGAGCGCAGCTGGACTCGGTGCAATTTTAAGCAAGGGAATCGGAAACACTATGCGTATTTCATTGAGCGCAGATCCAGTGGAAGAGGTAAAAGTAGCAAGGGAGCTTCTGAAATCGTTCGGCTTAGCCTCCAATGCTGCCACACTTATCTCCTGTCCGACTTGCGGCCGAATAGAGATTGATTTGATCAGCATCGCCAATGAAGTGGAAGAATATATTTCTAAGATAAAGGCACCGATTAAAGTTGCTGTTCTCGGCTGTGCCGTAAATGGACCTGGTGAAGCAAGAGAAGCTGATATCGGCATCGCCGGAGCTCGCGGCGAAGGGCTCCTGTTCCGGAAAGGGAAAATTGTCCGTAAGGTTCCTGAGGAAACAATGGTAGAGGAACTCAAGAAAGAAATCGACATTCTTGCTGAGGAACATTATGCAAAGCTTGAAGCTGAAAAAGCAAAATTAAAAGAAGAGACACAAAAAGCTTGACGGGAACCCGTCAAGCTTTTTTGTGTTAGAAAAATGGAATAATAAATATTCCAAGCACTAATGAGACGACACCGATACCCATCGCCCAAGCTCCAAGCCCCTGGGCGCCTCTTCTTCTTGCGATATAGCCGACAATAATACCGGCAGCTCCCAATAAAACAGGCAGTACAAACAATGAGATAATGGACAAGGCTAAAGCAATGTAGCCTATTCCCCGTCCTTCATTGACATTGCCGCCACTGCGATCATTATCTCGGTCATTGGTGCGGTCAGCAGCACGGTAAGGTTCCGCGATTTCAGCAGCCGTTTCCTCAAAAAAACCATCATTGTCACGGGTAATATTTGTTCCTTCAGAACCATGATCTACATAGTAACTGTTGTTGTCACGTTTTTCGTAATCGTTTGCCACCTTCAATTCCCCCTTCTGTTTTTATTAAAGGAGCTTTTATAGTTTGATCTATTTTGGCTGATTCATGTTTGCTAAACTTTTCTGTTAATGTTAATTGTTTATGTTACACTTGAAGGGATGAAACTGAAGGAGTGTGGGCATGTTACGCTTAGGAATAGATATTGACGGCACAATCACGGCTCAGGATACATTCGTCCCTTATTTGAACCGCTCGTTTAATCTATCCATTTCATTAAACGATATGACGGATTATGATTTGACAAAGCTGTTACACATTACACAGGAAGAATTTTGGGATTGGATGAATCAAAATGAAGCAATCATATATAAGGAAGCATTGCTTGCGCAGCACGCAAAACAGTCACTTGACCTCCTCAAAGAGGAGCACAAGCTTATTTATATTACAGCGAGACGGACTCATTTAACTGATATTACCTATGAATGGTTTGACAAACAAAACATTCATTACGACCACATCGAACTTGTTGGCGGTCATCATAAAGTTGATGCAGTCAAAAATCATAACATTGATTTGTTTTTTGAGGATCATCATGGGAACGCAATGATGATTGCCAAAGAAGCAGGTATACCAGTAATTTTATTCAATTCCCCTTATAACCAGCTTCCGATTGATTCAAATATCATTAGAGTCAATAACTGGCTTGAAGCCGTTCAATGGATTAATCAAAACAAACATCAATTCATGCGTGTCAATAACTAAAAAAAGGAGCCTAAATCGAGCTCCTTTTTTTTTCATATGCGCAATTATGCAGTAGTGTTTTCCTGGTTTTCCGCCGTACAATCAGGGCATGTCCCGTAAATCTCGAATTTATGCCCGCTGATTTGATAGCCATCCAAATCATCACAAAGTTTGTCCATCGGACATGATTCAATCTCTTTTGTTTTGCCGCAGGCAAGACAAATAAAGTGATGGTGATGATGAGTAAAGGAACACTTAAACCGGAAGAGCTTTTCACCGGACAGCTCAGTTGTTTCCAAAATACCAAGTTCTTCATATAAAGAAAGGTTTCTGTAGATTGTGTCAAAGCTTAAACCGGGATAATCATCATTTAATGCAGACAGTACGTTTTTAGCAGTAAGATACCTGTCTGAATCAGCAAATAACTGCAGCATATCTTCCCGTTTATTTGTATATTTATATCCGTTTTCTTTCAGTAGGTTCAACGCTTCTTGTACGTTCATGAAGGGTCCCCCTTTTCGCTTTGCTTAAGAACGTATCACATGTATGAAAAAGAAAATGGCAGCTGTTGACCAGCAAGCCATTCTCTTTACCAGATAAAATTATACCCATAAAATGAATAAAAGTAAATGAAAGCCTAGTGGATTGCGTTTTTGAATTTCCCGCCTCTTGTTTCATGAGTATTCATAATTGTTATGAATGCATTTTGATCGACTTCAAACACGATCGATTTTAGCTTAGTCACTTCCAGCCTTGTGACCACCGCGTAAATCACGTCCTTTTCTTCGTCCGTATATCCGCCTTTCCCCTTCAGCTTGGTTGTTCCGCGACCGAGGCGGTGCAAAATCGCGTCGGAAATCTCATCATACTGGTCAGACACAATAATGACAGCTTTTGTTTCATCAAGCCCCTGGATCACAGCATCAATGGTTTTCATCGCAATATAATAAGTCATGAAAGAGTACATCGCTTGCTCAGGACCGAACACAAAAACAGCCCAAATGAAAATGAATACATTGATGAGCATAACAAACTCACCTACTGAAAACGGAAGCTTTTTCGTCAACAGAATACCGAGAATTTCGGTGCCATCCATTGAACCTCCGTTTCGAATAACGAGTCCGACGCCAAAGCCGAGTAAAAGACCTCCGAATACAGTGGCCAAGATAGGCTGAGTGGTAATGGCTTCTACATGGTGAAGCGAGGATTCAATAACGGCAAGCCCGACAATTCCAATCATAGTAGAGATAAGGAAGGTCTTACCGATATATTTATATCCGAAGATCATAAAAGGGATATTTAAGATAACAACGAATAAAGCGAAATTCAGAAAGGGGTTTGACATAAAGAGGTGGTCTAAAATCAGTGATACACCAATAATCCCGCCATCAATAAAATCATTGGGGATTAAAAATAATTCAATACTTACAGCCGCAGATGCAGCGCCTACCAGAATCATCAGGACCCTGAAAATAAAATGGGAAAATGTTTCTTTCTTATGTTGTTTTGTTGGGGTCATAAAATCTCCTTTCCTGCAATAACTATTTTAAATACATTATAAATCTATTTTACCATTAAACGCTGACACATTTTACTGATTTGCCCATACATTAAGTCTGGAGGTGGAATGGTCGATGATTTTATTTCAAAGAATTATATTGCAGCGCCTTAATCAGGCTACCGCTGACGATTTGCTGAAGTACTCAAAACAATATGGAATCAGCCTAACAAGACAGCAGGCCGTTGAAGTGGCAAACCTGTTATATGGAAAAAATGTGAACATCTTTAATGAGAGTGAACGAATGCGGCTGCTGAAACAAGTAGAGGCAATTACATCGAAAGAAACAGCTCAAACTGTTAATGAACTATTCAAACAATTCACAAGCTAAAAAATGGGGGATGGCTCCCCCATTTTTTATTGCTGTAAAATCTTTTCGAGCAATGTGTCATCAAATTGTTTTTCTTTCAGCATTTCAATCTCAAAACGGTATGGCGGTTTTTTATTCTTTTTATCTTCACCGACATACGGCGTTTCGAGGATTTTTGGAATGTCTTTTAACTGCTCATGGTGAACAACATATTGCAAAGCATCAAATCCGATTTCACCAAAGCCGATGTTTTCATGGCGGTCTTTTCTCGCGCCTTTGACATTTTTGCTGTCGTTAATATGAAGCACTTTAATACGATCAATGCCGATGATTTTATCAAACTCATTCAGCACTCCGTCAAAGTCTTCTGCAATCTGATATCCTGCATCATGTGTATGGCAAGTGTCAAAGCATACTGACAGATGCTCATTGTGGGTAACGCCATCGATAATCTGCGCGAGCTCCTCAAAGCTTCTGCCGCATTCAGATCCTTTTCCTGCCATTGTTTCTAATGCAATTTGGACATTTTGATTCGGATCGATTACTTCATTTAAGCCCTCAATAATTTTTTTGATGCCTGCTTCAGCTCCCGCTCCTACATGAGCACCCGGGTGAAGGACAATTTGCTTTGCTCCGATAGCAGCTGTCCGTTCAATTTCAGAACGAAGGAAATCGACACCAAGCTCAAAAGTGGACGGATTGGTCGTGTTGCCAATATTAATTATATAAGGGGCGTGTACGATAATCTCGTCAATGCCGTTTTCCTGCATGTGTGCCCGGCCAGCTTCTATATTCAAGTCTTCAATTTTCTTTCGGCGCGTATTTTGCGGTGCGCCTGTATAGATCATAAACGTGTTCGCCCCATAAGAAACTGCTTCCTGGCTTGCGGCCAAAAGCAAATGTTTGCCGCTCATAGAGACGTGTGAACCTATTCTCAACAACAAATTCCCCTACTTTCTTTTTTTAGACTGGTTTCTTCTCTGTTTTTTCTTGATTTTCTCCATCTCGTAGCTCATTTTCTTTTTATATCCAGGCTTAACCTTCTTCGGCTTTTTCACTAGACGATGCGCAATTTCATCCGCTTCGTTCGGCGTTTTTTTACGCTTTTTGCGGCGCTGGCGGTCATCGCCTTTTTTCCATTCGCCCTTTTCAAGCTCTAAGTAATCAAATTCGATGCCCATTTTCTCAAGTCTGGCTAATGCATCCTCATCAGAAAGCTCATAAATGGTCATCGCTTGTCCTGATGAACCGGCGCGAGCCGTTCTGCCCACACGGTGAACATAGAAATCAAGGTCATCTGGCAGCTCATAGTTGATAACATGGCTGACACCTTTGATATCAATGCCTCTTGCAGCAAGGTCAGTTGCAATGACATAAGTAAATTCCAAATCATTGATTTGCTTCATGACTTTCTTCCGCTCACGAGGCGTTAATCCGCCGTGCAGCAGCCCGATTTTCAGACCTTTTCCAGTTAAATATTGAGCGATATGGTCAGCAGTGTTTTTCGTATTGGCAAACACAATGCCCAAGTATGGATTCAGATGAGACATGATGTCAAAAAGGAGCTTGTCCTTGTCACGATGTTTCGAAGGAATAAGGATATGCTCGATTTTCGCAGCAGTCACCTGTTTTGGCTCCACATGGGCGTATTTCGGGTTTTCCATGTATTTTTTCAAAAATGGTTTCAGCTTTTCCGGAATCGTCGCTGAGAACACAAGCATTTGCAGATCCTCAGGCATGCGGGAACCAATGTAATCTACATCAGCCAAGAATCCCATATCCAGCATTAAATCCGCTTCATCAATGACGAGAGATTCTGCTTTATGAACACTTAACGCCTGTTCTTTGATTAAATCAGCAATACGTCCGGGTGTACCGACAACAAGATGCGGCTGTGTTTTCAGTTTATCAATCGATTTTTGTTTATCCGTGCCTCCGATAAAACATTTCGAGCGAATCTGGCCGCCTTCTTCACCCTGTGTGATTTTAAGCGCTTCCTGGTGAATCTGGTTGGCAAGCTCTCTCGTCGGGGCCGTAATCACAACCTGTACGACATCCTTAGCAGGATCGATTTTGTTTATCAAAGGCAGTAAATAAGCGTGAGTCTTTCCGGTTCCCGTCTGAGACTGGCCGATGACGCTTTCTTTTTTTAATACTGCAGGAATCAGCCTTTTCTGGATATCAGTCGGTTCGTAAAAACCAAGGCGGTGTACTGCATCTATAATAAACGGTTTCAATTCATAAAGTTCAAATTTTGTTTCTTTCATTTTTCCCAGCTCCTTAAAGCGGCACATTATGTGTCCATCATCACATTATACCCGATTTTGCTTAAAAACACCACGTTTGGAAGGCGTTTGTTTTATTCAGTTATGTAAAGCAAATACCGCAGCCCATGCATATTCTAATAGCAGAGAGAGCTGAAAGGAGGTACAAGTATGTTTTCACCGCAGCAGCCGATGAGAAATTATCCGCAGCCCGGACCGCCCCGTCCCATGCCAAACCAGCAAATGATGGGCAGAAGACCGCCTGCTATGCAAAGACCTGCATTTGGGCCGCAGCAGCAAGGCTTTCAGCAATCCGGACAGTTTCTTCCTCAAGCAGCAAATGCCGGAGCAAGAAATGGTGCGGGCGGAGGCTTAAAAGGAATGCTGTCAAAATTCTTACCGGGCGGAGGAGGCGCTGGAAGCGCCGGCGTTCCAGGAGCAGGTGCAGCAGCGAGCGGAGGGTCAGGTCTGCAAGGTATTCAAAGTATCGCGAATCCTGCCTCTTTATCCAGTATGCTTGGGAATGTGCAAAAAGTTCTCGGCATGGCGCAGCAAGTCACCCCAATGATCCAGCAGTACGGTCCGTTAGTCCGCAATCTGCCGGCAATGATGAAGCTGTACAGCCAATTAAGTAAAAGTGATGATACAGAGAGCAATGATGAAAATGAAAACGAAAAACAAACAGATTTAAAAGAAACCTCTGAAACAGAGACCGAGACTGAAGCAAAAACCTCAGATCCAAACAAAAATTCAAAATCAAAAAGTTCTTCTCCAGCCAAGAAATCAAAAACATCTGACAGTAAAAAACAAAAATCAAAACCATCTGCCCCAAAGAAAAATGAAGCTGTCTCTCCTGCTTCGAAAAGAACATCAGGCAGATCAAAACCAAGATTATATATTTAACATTCTTTGATATCTGAAGTGAGATTGGCTATAATGAGATCAGAAGAATGCAAGAATAGAGCCGTTTGATTACGGCTTTTTATATTGCCTTTACTCACTTCAGTATTGGAGGACAAGCAAAAATGAACGTAATTAAAATTTCACCGCGCGGCTATTGCTATGGCGTTGTAGATGCTATGGTTATTGCCAAGAACGCGTCACTGGATAAAAGCTTACCAAGACCTATCTATATACTCGGGATGATTGTTCATAATAAACACGTCACTGATGCATTTGAGGAGGAAGGAATCTTTACCTTGGACGGCGCTAACCGTCTGGACATCTTGAAGCAGGTTGAAAAAGGTACTGTCATTTTCACTGCGCACGGTGTTTCTCCCGAAGTCAGAAGAATCGCTGAAGAAAAAGGATTAGTCGCAATTGATGCTACATGTCCGGATGTAACAAAAACTCATAATTTAATTCTTGAGATGAAAGAAAAAGGATATCACGTGATCTATATCGGCAAAAAAGGGCATCCGGAGCCAGAAGGAGCCGTTGGCGTAGCCCCTGAGATCGTTCACTTAGTTGAAACAGAAGAAGATGTGAAAAACCTTGATATCCAAGCAGAGAAATTGATTGTGACGAATCAAACAACGATGTCTCAATGGGATGTTCACGACATCATGGAGCTTGTAAAAGAGAAATATCCTCATGTCGAATATCACCAGGAGATTTGCCTCGCTACTCAAGTGCGGCAGGAAGCTGTATCAGAACAGGCGAAAAAAGCAGACTTAACGATCGTTGTCGGTGACCCGAAAAGCAACAATTCCAATCGGCTCGCGCAAGTGTCTGAGGAAATAGCTGGCACAAAAGCATATCGAATCGGCGACCTAAGCGAATTAAAACTCGAGTGGCTGAAAGGTGTTCATACCGTTGCCGTTACTGCCGGGGCTTCAACACCAACGCCGATCACAAAAGAAGTCATTCGCTTTTTGGAGCAATATGATCATGAAGATCCATCAACTTGGACAACTGAACACAATGTTCCGCTCAAAAAAATACTACCGAAAGTAAAAGCAAAAAACTGAGGCTTTAAAGCCTCAGTTTTTTTATAGAAATGTAAATGGATTTGTATCTGTCTCAGAAATAAAGATATTCACGTCCAGCTTTTTCTCTTTGCACAATGCCGTCAGTTTTCCCGTGACGCCTTTTTTCATGATTTTTTCCGCATAATGGCCCGGGTCGACAACATTCAGGCCAAGCATCATTGCATCATGGGCCACATGGAAGTATAAATCTCCTGTAACATAAACATCAGCACCCTTTCGTTTCGCATGATGAATATACTTGTTTCCGTCTCCGCCAAGAACAGCTACTTTCTTCACTATGCTGTCAGCCTCACCTACCATTCTGACGCCATTTACTTCAAGCTTGTCTTTCACAAACAAAGCAAATTCCTTAAGCGTCATCTCCGTTTGAAGTGTTCCGACACGGCCAAGCCCTTTTTCCGCAGGAGCCTGCTCGACAGGATAGATGTCGTAAGCGACTTCTTCATAGGGGTGGCTTTTTATCATCGCATTGATAACAGCTTTTTCGATGCTTTTAGGAAACACAGTCTCAAGCCGTACTTCATGAACAAGCTCAAGCTCCCCTACTTCACCGATAAAAGGCTTTGCGCCGTCCAATGGCTTAAAGCTGCCGATTCCTTCAGATGAAAACGCACAATGGCTGTATTCGCCAATATGGCCGGCTCCCGCATTTCCGAGTGCCGCTCTGACCTGTTCTTCATATTCCTTCGGCACGTATACGGCCAGTTTTTTCAGAGGATCAGTATAAGTAGGCGCCAGCACTTCCGTCTCACTCAGCTCTAATGCTTCAGCGAGCAAATCATTCACGCCGCCGTCCGCAACGTCTAAGTTTGTATGAGCTGCATAAACAGCGATATCGTGCTTCAAACACTTTTCAATTAACCTTCCGGCAGGCTGATCCGTTGAGATATGCTTTAACGGCCTGAAAATAGGAGGATGGTGTGCAATAATCAAATCTACCTCTTTTTCAATTGCTTCATCGATAACACTCTCCAACACATCAAGTGTTACCATCACATTTTTAATCGGTTTATTTAAGGTGCCGATTTGCAGGCCTATTTTATCGCCTTCGACGGCATAGGCTTTCGGGGAAAATTGTTCAAACAGCTGGATGATCTGCTGCCCATTTACGGTTTTAGCCATGATCGATAACCTCCTTCAGCAGCTCCATTCGGTCGGCGAGCTCCTTTAATTTTTGTTGATTTTGTTCTGTACTTGCCGCACGGCTGATCTGTTTATAAATGCTTTGTGTGTGCCGAAGCTCTTGTGTCCACTTTTTCAAGAATACAGCGTTCTTTTCTTTTGCCAGGAAAGGGCCGACAAGCATTCCGGCTGATAAAGAAATGCCGGAATACGCTGCATCTCTGTCTCCCTCTTCGGCGACAAGCACCTCATAGCACTTTCCGTCCTCTTCAAGGATCACCTCATCTATCAGCGCATACCCTTCTTTATAAAGCCACTCTCTAATATGAATAGCATGAATATTAGGCTGTAAAATAAGCCGTTCCTTCCCTGTTAATTTGTCTTTACCCGCTTCTAAAATCTGAGCGATCAAGGATCCGCCCATTCCCGCAATCGTAATTGCATCGGCTTCACCTTTTTTAATGACTTCCAGGCCATCTCCCTGCCTTACAGATATGCGCGAGTTTAAGGCTAATTTTTCAACCTGCCGCTTGGCAGACAAAAACGGGCCGTCTGTTATTTCTCCGGCAATGGCTCCGCTGGCTTTATGATTCAGTACCGCATAACAAGGAAGGTAAGCGTGGTCGGACCCGATATCTGCCATCACCGCTCCATTCGGTATGTACTCCGCTACTGTTTGCAATCGTTTTGATAATTTTAATTCGTTCACTTGTCATCACAACTTTTCTCAATCATTTTTTCCCTATCTATCATATAAAAAAACAGCCCGGAATCCAAGCTGAGTGAATGAATTTCAGTTTATTTCTTATAAAGCGGCTCTACACGAGGCAGACAAAAATAAAGGCTGTCGAGAACATCTCGGCCGCCTGAGAACGCATAAGGAGAAAGATAGATCTTTTATTTAATTTTGGACACCCACTCTGCCATATCATCCAGCTTATCAGCCGGAACAAGACCGGAAGGCATTCCATTACCGCCTTTTTCAATCTTTGTTTTAATTTCAGCGACATCCTTCTTATCCCCTACACCTTTTAAGCTCGGACCCGAAACACCTTCATAATTTTCACCGTGGCACGCGATGCAGTTTGCCTTGTAAATCTCCTCCGGTGAAGCGTTTGCATCATCTTTTTCGGCAGATTTGCTTTCTCCGCCGCTTGCAATCTCTTGAGAGTCGTCAAGCCCCTTTACTGATAAAAAGAAAGTCAGACCAATACCTAAAACAGCGATCAGTAAAAATGGAATAAGCGGATTCCATTTCATTTCCCTTCCCCCTTTTTGATCCTTCCCCTATGTAAACACTTCTAATTCTAACTTATTTTTACAAAAAGTAAATGGATTGCTATGCAAAAGTTTTTTATTCACACATTATACAAAATTGAATAGAATCCTGCCTATTTCTCTAATATCCTTTTTGTTCTATTGTATAATGTATTGTATACGCTTACAATAGTAAATATGGAATCCATTTTTGAAATTTTTCTCTGCAATGTTCATTTGCAAATGACATCATTTTTCAGTAAAATAAAGGCATATTATCCATATATCTTTTTAATAAAAAAGAAGAACGGATCTGCAAGACCCGTTCCATCTTATTCGAGGAAATCTTTCAAACGTTTACTTCTGCTAGGATGTCTTAGTTTCCGCAACGCTTTAGCTTCGATTTGTCGAATACGCTCTCTCGTTACTCCAAATACCTTGCCGACCTCTTCTAATGTTCTTGTACGGCCGTCATCAAGACCGAATCGAAGACGCAATACATTTTCTTCACGATCAGTTAACGTATCAAGCACATCTTCCAGCTGCTCTTTCAATAGCTCATATGCGGCGTGGTCTGATGGTGAAGTTGCTTCTTGGTCTTCAATGAAATCACCAAGGTGTGAGTCATCCTCTTCACCAATTGGTGTTTCCAGCGATACCGGCTCTTGTGCGATCTTTAAAATTTCGCGTACTTTTTCAGGTGTTAAATCCATATCTTCCGCAATTTCTTCAGGTGTAGGCTCTCTGCCTAAATCTTGCAGTAATTGACGCTGCACACGGATTAATTTATTAATGGTTTCAACCATATGAACGGGAATCCGGATCGTTCTTGCCTGATCGGCAATGGCGCGAGTAATCGCCTGTCTGATCCACCACGTTGCATACGTACTGAATTTATAACCTTTGCGGTAGTCAAATTTTTCAACGGCTTTCATCAGGCCCATGTTGCCTTCCTGAATCAGGTCAAGGAACAGCATTCCGCGTCCGACATACCGTTTTGCGATACTGACAACAAGCCGCAGGTTCGCTTCAGCCAATCTGCGTTTAGATTCTTCGTCACCTTCTTCAATCTTTTGAGCATAGGCGATTTCTTCTTTTGCAGAAAGAAGGTTAACCCGTCCGATTTCCTTTAGATACATACGAACTGGGTCATTAATTTTGACACCAGGCGGTACACTTAGGTCATTAAGGTCAAATTCTTCTTCGGCTTTGGCAAGCTGCTGAATATTAGGATCTTCTGTTTCTTCATTCTCACTAATTAATTCAACACCTTGTTCACCTAAAAATTCATAATACTCATCCATTTGGTCTGATTCAATTTCAAAGCTGGACATACGCTCAGCAATTTCTTCATATGTCAAAACGCCACGTTTTTTACCTGACTCTGTTAATTGCTCTTTTACTTGGTCGAATGTTAATTCTGTTTCGTGGGTTTGTTTATCAGCCATTATGGATCCCTCCTTCCAAAGCTTGCAACGAATTCTATAAGCGGTATGATTCTTATTCGGTCCATTCAGGCGTTTTCTATGTGAACTGCCTTTAACAATGTGCGAATAATGAAATGACAATTCATGATGAGGTCAAGCGATCTATTTGCTCCTCCGCAAGGAATCATTGCCAATAAATGCTTCTCACCATGTTCCCAGTTATTTTAAAGATCGGTTCAATGTAACGATTTCTTGAGCCAAAGAAGCAGCTCTTAAAAAATCTTTTTGCCTTTCGGCTTCGGCTCTTTCCGCCTCTTTTTCTTTTATCATTGACCAATTTCTTTGATTCAACACTTTTTTTACATAATCTGATAACTCAGCTTCACTTAACTCCTGATTGATCTGCAGCATTAAAATATCTGACAAGAGCTGGCTTATATGATCATCCGTCACCCTGGCCATCAGATGCTGAGGCGTCAGCTCAGCTCCCTCTTCGTAAAAAGCATAAAGATACGCAGCCAATGCGCGGTGCTCATCAATATTAAATTGAAAGCCTACCCGGTCAATTACTTTTTTGATGACGCCACGATCTCGAAGCATGTGGGCAAGCAACAGCCTTTCTGCATTTTCATACGCCGGACGCAGACGTTTTTGCCTTGCTTTTGTCGTCAGATGCGCTCGCCTTGTTTTCGTTTCACCGCCGTTGTCAGCAGGTTTGTTTTGCTTGCTGAAAACAGTCAGCTGTTCGGCTAAAGATTCCTGTGAAAGTGAAAACTCTGAAGCAAGCTGTTTTACATAGACTTCCTGCTCAAGAGACCCTGAAAGCGTGCTGATTTCTTTCAGTACGTCTTTAATGTAAGCTAAGCGATCGCCTTCATCGGACAGGTTCTTTCCTTTTCGGAAATATTGCATTTTGAACGCCATCACGGTGACACTGGCGTCAATAATATCGTTTTTGAATTTTTCCCCGCCGAACTTTTTGATGTAGTCGTCAGGGTCTAACCCGTCAGGAATCATTGCAACTCTGACTTTGCAGCCTTTATTTTGCAGAAGCTCAGAAGCTTTTAAAGTGGCTTCATAACCGGCTTTATCAGAGTCATAACAAAGAATGATCTCCTCGACATTTCTTCTCAGGATCTTGACATGGTCATCTGTCAGAGACGTTCCCATCGTGGCTATGCTCTCTTTAACACCCGAGTTTACGGCCGATATGACATCGGCAAAGCCTTCAAATAAGACTGCTCTTTCCTGCTTTCTGATATGAAGGCGAGCCTTATAAAAGTTGTAAAGCAGTTTGCTTTTATGAAAGAGCGGTGTTTCAGGACTGTTCATATACTTAGGCTGCTGGCTGCCCAGAGCCCTGCCTGAGAAAGCAACGACGGCCCCGTGATGATCATGGATCGGAAACATGACGCGGTTTCTGAAACGGTCAAAATACCCGCTTCCGTCTTCACGCCTGATCAGGAGACCCGCTTTTTCCATTTGCGCCTCACTAAAGCCCCTCTTGACGAGAAATTTCGTAATGAAGTCCCAAGAATCAAGAGCATAGCCGATCTGAAATTCATCAATCAGCTCTTTCGTAAAACCCCTGGAAAGCAGGTAATCCAATGCCTCTTGACCTTCTTTTGTATTTATTAACAAATGATGGTAAAATTTCTTCAGGAGCTCATGAGCCTCAGCCATTTTTTGTTCTCCAGAAGATTCTGGCCGGGCTCCGGAATGGACTGCTATATCATCTGGAAAATCAATTTGGTATTTGTCAGCAAGGTGAGAAACCGACTCGGCAAACGAATAGCCTTCCATTTGCCTTAAAAAAGAGAAAACATTGCCGCCCGCTCCGCAGCCAAAGCAATGAAAAATCTGTTTATCGGGCGATACGGAAAACGAAGGTGTGCTTTCTCCATGAAAAGGACAGAGTCCAAAGTAGTTTCGGCCTTGCTTCTTTAATTGAACATAATCACCTATGACTTCTACAATATCTGCCGACTTTTGCACCTGATCCACAATTTCATCTGGTATCCGATTTCCCATCTTATAACACTCCGTCGTACATTATTCGATGCTTTAGTGCAAAATCCCTTCATCATTCGACAGGATTTTTTGCAGCAGGGTAATAAATCGTTCTCGATCTTCTTTATTCAATTTTTTAGGCCCTTTGGCGTATATGCCTTTTCTCCTTTGTTTGCCGGAAAAATGACGGCTCTCAAGAGCAAAATCAATGGTGCCTTCTTTGTAAAGACGCCCTCTTTCCGACATGACGGAGACATTTCTGTTCAGCAGCAGGGATGCTAATCCGATGTCCTGCGTCACTACAATATCTCCCGGTTTTACATGATTTGCGATATATAAATCAGCAGCTTCTTTATGAGGATCAACATACTTCCATTTTTCTTCTTTGCTTCTGGAAAGCTGATAATGTTCAAATGAAGCGACAAAAAGAACTTGAACTTCATAATCGGATGCTGTCTGTAAAATTTCATCTTTTACCGGACAAGCATCAGCATCGACAAAAATCGTCTTTTCTTGTTCATTAAGAAGAGTAATTCTCCATCCCTCCATTAAACTCCTGCATAAAAGCAAGCAAAATCGCACATCCTTTATCATTGCGGATGTATATGAATTTGTCGAAAAATTTACGGGAGAAATTCTTGACATCTTACCCATAATAGTTTATTCGTATCACACGAACCTTAAACCTAAAATTAATCATTTTATCACAATTTTTTATTATAATACAAACTTCACAAAGATGCTATTGTTTTTCATTATTCCCTTTTGGCATAGCCAAAAACCCAGGATAGAGCGTCCTGAGTTACTTGTTTTTTGTTTTGAGATGATGGATAATATTCGCTGTTTCTTCAACCGCTTTATTTGAAACATCAACAACCTGGCACCCAATCCGATCAACAATCTTTTCGAAGTATTCCAGTTCCTCTTTGATTCTGTTGATATTTGCATAGATCGCTTTGTCATTAAGCCCGAGCGATTTTAACCGTTCTTTTCTGATATGATTCAGTTTATCCGGGCTAATCTTTAAGCCGATGCATTTTTTCGGATCAACGTTAAAGAGTTCTTCCGGCGGGTCAACCTCCGGAACAATCGGAACATTGGCAACCTTCAGGCGCTTGTGGGCGAGATATTGAGACAGCGGTGTTTTGGACGTTCTTGATACGCCAATCAAAACAATATCAGCTTTTAAAATCCCTCTTGGATCACGTCCATCATCGTATTTAACTGCAAACTCGATGGCCTCCACTTTTTTGAAATAGTCTTCATCAAGCTGGCGCACCCGCCCCGGTTCGTATTTTGCCGTTAAACCGTATGCTGTCTCCATTTTATCAATTAACGGGCCGATAATATCATAATATAGAACATTTGCTTTTTCCGCTTCGGCAATCAAATATTCTCTGATTTCGGGCACCACGAGTGTAAAACAGATAATGCCTCCGTCTGCCTTTGCAAGTGAAATCACTTCATTGATAGTGCCTATATCTTCAACATAAGGAATTCTTCTTACATGTGTATCGTCCGCTGAACCGTTGAATTGGCTGAGCGCTGCTTTCACAACCAATTCAGCCGTTTCACCGACGGAATC
Source organism: Bacillus sp. N12A5 (assembly GCF_026790125.1). NCBI lineage: Bacteria > Bacillati > Bacillota > Bacilli > Caryophanales > Bacillaceae > Bacillus > Bacillus sp. N12A5. Next base: position 126,591 of record NZ_JALAMR010000016.1, read on the forward strand.
CGATACGACATAGATGATGCGGTTATTCATATTATCCCCCCGTTAGTTTACGATCTTATAGGATTTCATTTTCGGATAAACTGACAAGTATTTTTGTCATGTTCGTTTTTGTCACTCTGCCGATCACTTCAAAGCCTTTATCGGTATCTTTGATGACAGGCAGTGCATCAATTTGTTTTTCTATCAAGTGCTTTGCAATGTCCATCACATAATCCTCGCGTCTGCACACCGTAATGTTCGGCATCCTTGTCATAATGATGTGAACAGGGACCGATGTAAGCTCCTGCTGGCCAATACTCGCTCTCAGCAAGTCTTTTCGTGAAAGCACCCCGACTAAGACAGCATCGCGGTCCACCACAAACAGAGTACCTACATCTTCTAAAAACATGGTGCAAATCGCATCGTACACAGAAACGTTTTCGTGAATCACGACGGGGATAGATTGAAAGTCTTTCACCTGAAGCTTCTTGAGTTTGTCTGCCAAAAGCTGTGTTCCGGTTTTTCCAGTATAGAAATAACCGACTCTCGGGCGCGCCTCGAGGAATCCTGACATGGTGAGTATGGCTAAATCCGGACGCAATGTTGCCCTGGTTAGGTTCAGCTTTTCTGCAATGTGCTCCCCTGTAATCGGCCCGTTTTCTTTTACAATCTGCAAAATATGCTCTTGCCGTTTATTTAGTTCGATTGTACTCACCACCTTTTCACTTCATAACTATGTAAAGAAATAATAATCCATATTATATCGTAAATATCTTTAATCAAACAAAAAAACTTACAAATGGGGAAAAGACGATTACCGATTACACAGCAACCGCCTTTTCTTTCTTTATTTTACAATAAGGGCATTCATATTCGCAAAGGACTTGATTTCATCCGCCAAGCTTACCATTTGCGCTAATCGGTTTGCCTTTAAAGTCTCGTTATCCGCTATTACCATTGTATGATCGAAGTACGTATCGATCGGTTCTTTTAAGGCAGCAAGTGAAGCAAGCGCCGCCTCGTAATCTTTTTTGCTGAAGCTTTCCTGCAAGTTTTGCTTTACTTTTTTGTAAGCCTCAAACAGGTTTGCTTCGTATTCATTTTCAAACAGCTCAGGCTGAATGTCTCCGCGGACTCCTTTTTTGCTGATAGAGATCACTCGGCCTAACGCTTCGGCTGTTTCCTTAAAGCCTGGTGCACCAAGCTTTTGTTCCAGCACTTGCGCTTTATGCAGCGCCGAATATGGCTCAAGCTCAGAGCTTTCCAGCACGGCGTCAATAACATCATGCCTGATCTGTTCAGCATTCAATACATATTTCAGGCGCTGAGTGAAGAAATCTAAGAGTTCATTTTCTTTATCCGTTTGTACGAAAGTAAGCAGTTCTTCAAACGAGATCCCCCAGTTGCGGTCAAGCAGAATCGCAACTATACCGCTTGCTTGGCGGCGCAGCCCGTAAGGATCCTGAGAACCGGTTGGAATAACACCGATAGAGAAGAATGAAGCAATGGTATCAAGCTTATCCGCCATTGCTACAACAGCTCCGGTGAAAGTAGATGGCGTTTTTCCGCCTGCTGATCTAGGCATATAGTGTTCGTTGACTGCTGCAGCCACAGCTTCGTCTTCACCAAGCATTCTCGCATACTTTTCACCCATAATTCCTTGAAGCTCAGGGAATTCATAAATCATATGCGTAACAAGGTCGAATTTAGAAATTTCAGCAGCCCGCTTCACATGTTTTAATGTATCTTCATCAGCTTGAAGACGAACCGCAAGCTTCTCTGCGATTGAAGTGACTCTTCGAACCTTATCAGCAAGAGAGCCAAGCTCTTCATGGAAAACGATGTTTTCCAGCTTCTTCACGTTTGCATCAATGTTTAGTTTCTGATCTTCCTTATAGAAGAATGAAGCATCAGACAAACGCGCGCGCAGCACTTTTTCATTGCCTCGGGCCACATTTTCGATCGCGTGGCTGTTGCCGTTTCGGACTGTGATAAAGTGCGGCAGCAAATCACCGTTCTTGTCTTTGACAGGGAAGTAGCGCTGGTGCTCTTTCATTGTCGTGACAAGCACTTCCTCAGGAATGGACAGAAACTCAGATTCAAATGAACCGTAAAGAGCTGTCGGGTATTCTACTAAATGGTTTACCTCTTCAAGAAGGTCTTCGTCCACTGGAATGCTCCAATTGTTTTCTGCAGCCATCGTTTCCAGCTGAGTTTGAATCATTTGTTTTCGGACGTTAGGATCAGCAATGACATGCTGTTCTTTCAGCTGCTCTTCATAAGCTGAAGGTGATTCAATTGACACTTCATGTCCGAGGAAACGGTGTCCCTGTGTTGTCCGTCCAGACTCAACGTTTGTGATTGAAAATGGTATGACATCCTGTCCAAATAAAGCGACAATCCATTTGATTGGACGGATATAACGCAAATCTTCATTTCCCCAGCGCATGTTTTTCGGAAAATGCAGGCTCGTAACTAAGCCGCTCAGTTCCGGCAGAAGCGATTTCGTTTCTTGGCCGGCTTGAAATTTTTGTACGAATACATATTCTGTGCCTTTTACTTCTTTGATGTACAGGTCATTTACGTCTGCACCCTGGCCTTTTGAGAAGCCGATTGCCGCTTTTGTCCAATTGCCGTCTGCATCAAGGGCAATTTTTTTCGCTGGCCCTTTCGCCTCTTCTTTTATATCATCCTGCTTTTCTGCTACATCTTTCACGAGGACAGCAAGACGTCTCGGTGTATTGAAAAGCTTCACTTCACCGTGAGTGATATTTTTTTCTTTAAGCCAGCCTGTCAGCTTCTCGCCAAGCTGAACCATGCTTTCATTCAAAAAGCGCGCCGGCATTTCCTCTAATCCGATCTCTAAAAGTAAATCCTGTTTACTCATGAGAAGAACCCTCCCCTTTAAGCATTGGGAACCCTAGTTTTTCTCGTTCCTCATAATAGGTTTTTGCTACTTTTCTCGCTAAATTCCGCACTCTTGCGATATAGCCTGTCCGCTCGGTAACAGAGATCGCACCTTTGGCGTCAAGAAGGTTAAAGGTGTGCGAGCATTTCAGCACATAGTCATATGCAGGATGAACAAGTCCGTTGTCCATTTGCTTGATCGCTTCTTTTTCATACGTGCTGAACAATTGGAACAGCATATCGACATCTGACGTTTCAAACGTATAGACGGAATGCTCGTACTCTGCCATCATAAATAAATCCTTCACTGTAAACCCTGAGGTCCATTCCAAGTCGAAAACATTTTCTTTATCCTGGATATAAGACGCCAGGCGCTCGATTCCGTACGTAATTTCTACTGAAACCGGTTTACATTCAAGTCCTCCGACCTGCTGGAAATACGTAAATTGTGTAATCTCCATTCCGTCAAGCCATACTTCCCAGCCAAGGCCTGCACAGCCTAAAGATGGATTCTCCCAGTTGTCTTCAACAAAGCGGATATCATGCTCAAGCGGATCAATTCCCAGCGCGCGCAACGAATCTAAATACAGCTCTTGAATGTTATCCGGAGATGGTTTGATAATGACCTGAAACTGATGATGCTGATACAGTCTGTTCGGGTTCTCCCCGTATCGTCCGTCGGCAGGACGTCTGGAAGGCTCAACGTAAGCCACTTTCCATGGCTCAGGCCCGATACTGCGCAAAAATGTATACGGGCTCATCGTGCCGGCTCCTTTTTCTACATCGTAAGCCTGCATAAGCACACAGCCCTGGCCGGACCAATGCTTTTGCAATGTTAGAATCATGTCTTGAATGTTCATTTCAAGCACCTCCACTTTTCTTTCATAAGATGACTGCGGCAGCAACCAAAAAACTCCCGTCTCTATGCTTGCCTGCCGCAAACATAGGGACGAGAGTTCTCCCGCGGTTCCACCCTAGTTGCTGAGATCAAAATCCCAGCCTCTTTTTTTACAATTGCTCAAGAATGCCTTTCGTTGCGTGCTCATCCTTAGCTTACACCGCCCTAAGGTCGCTTTCATGAGGTAAACGCAAGTACTTCTTTCTCTCACTGCAACATATTTTATAATAAATGATCATATAAAAAGATGGACCAGATGTCAACTTTTGTTTTCACCCATAAGATGTTTCATGCTTTCCATTTGGTCTAAAAAACGCTTTGATTTTAAATATAAGCCTGAATATTCTTCATAATATAAATCAATCACTTGCTTCAATTCAGCCTTTGTTTCCTGTTTCAAGGAAACATTTCCCAGCCTCGACAGATCGAAGTAATAAAACAGTCTTAACAGTCTTGCCGTTTGCGGTTTGATTGGAATCCTGTATGGATCTTTTTCAAAACAGCGATGGCAAATAAAACCGTTATCGCGAACAGAAAAATGAAAGGTCCCATCCTGGCTTTTACAATGCACACAGTGATTCAGCTCAGGATACAGCCCCATAACACCGAGCATCTTCAGTTGAACGATGAAGGTGATAACGTCCGGGTCTGTTCCTTCATTCAACTGTTTAAATGATTCTAAAATAAATTCAAACAAATATGGATTTGGCTTTTTTTCTTCTGTGCCTCTGTCGACTAGCTCAGCAATATAAGCAGCATATGCTGTTAAAAACAAATCTTCTCTGATGCCTCTCATGCTGAGGATCATTTCACCCTGCTGAAGCGTTCCGAGGCCCGTTGTTTTTTGCATTAAGAATGAACCATACAAAAAAGGCTGGCTGACTGCTGATAAACGGCTGTTCGGTTTTTTGGCGCCTCTTGCCATAACACCTATTTTTCCGTGTTCTCTTGTCAGTAATGTAACGATTTTATTCGTCTCTCCGTAATCATTTGTGCGAAGAACGATTCCTTCACATTTTGTCAGCATTTCCGCACCTTCCTAAAGCAGGAGCGGCCAAGAGGTTTATAAAATTGGATAATCAAATCGGGCTAGCTCGTCTTCTAGTTCTTCGGGTCTTTCCATGTTCTCTTTTTCCAGTTCTTTAAAAAGAAGATACGTATCAACATTTCCTGTTTGTGAAAATACGTTCCAGGTAAAATTCAACACAAGAAACCCACCTTTCTGTAGTTAAACTAGCTTACCTAAACTCCAAATTCTTACCTTTATCTTGACCAGATGTCCTCCATTTCATGTTAAACAAAATTTGCTAATGTATCCCTGTTCCTGTGAGATCATCACACAGAAAGAGATCAATATTCATCCTCTTTAAAGCCAAAATCGCGAAGCTGGGACATTTTATTACGCCAGTCTTTCTGCACTTTCACCCACAATTCAAGGTAGACACGGGAGCCTAACAGTGCTTCAATATCCGCTCTTGCTCTTTTTCCAACCTCTTTCAGCAGGCTTCCTTTTTTTCCGATCACAATGCCTTTTTGGGAATCCCGTTCGACCACAATTGTTGCCGCTACGTGCACAGAACCGTTGTCCTGCCCTTTAATGGATTCGATGGCTACCGCAATGCTGTGCGGGATTTCTTCTCTCGTGAGATGCAGCACCTTTTCCCTGATTAGTTCAGAAATGATAAAGCGCTCCGGGTGGTCGGTTACCTGATCACTCGGATAGAATTGAGGCCCTTCCGGCAAATACGCTTCAATCTGAGTGAGCAATGTGTCGATATTATTTCCTTCCAGAGCAGAAATCGGAACAATTTCCTTAAAGGGATAACGTCCGCGGTATTCGTCAATTAAGAGAAGCAATTGATCGGGATGAATTTTGTCAATTTTGTTTACGATTAAAAATACAGGCGTAGACAACTTCTGCAATTTTTCAATGATAAATTCGTCGCCCTTCCCATAGCCTTCCTCGGCGTTGATCATAAACAAGATCAAATCGACTTCTTTTAATGTATTTTGCGCCACTTTCATCATAAAGTCCCCAAGCTTATGCTTAGGTTTATGAATTCCTGGTGTGTCAATAAAAATCGTTTGTGATGTGCCTGTCGTCAGAACTCCTTGCACCTTGTTTCTCGTCGTTTGGGGCTTATCGCTCATGATCGCGATTTTTTGTCCGATGACTCTGTTCAAAAAGGTAGACTTTCCTACGTTTGGTCTTCCAATAATAGATACAAATCCTGATTTAAAGCTTTCGTTCGTCATGTAAATCCTCCGATGAAAATGCGCCTGGCAATAATTCTTCCACAGTCATTTCTTTTATTTGTCCTTGTAAATTAGTCAGTACAACTATAACATCCTTAGTGCAGAGCTCAGAAATCACCTGGCGGCAGGCTCCGCACGGAGATACCGGTCCAGGGGTGTCAGCCGCAACGGCTAGCATCTGAAACTCTGTATCCCCTTCAGATACAGCTTTAAATAATGCGGTACGCTCAGCGCAATTGCACATGCTGTATGCTGCGTTCTCGATGTTGCAGCCTCTGTACACTTTTCCATCCTTGGTAAGAAGAGCGGCTCCTACTTGGAACTTGGAATACGGGGCATATGCCATATCGCGCGCTTTTAAAGCTTCTGTTATTAATTCTTGTCTGTTCATGTGTACATTCCTCTCTTACCTATTATGGTACCGCTATCACTTTATATTTTACATAATCGCGCGCTTTTTTTCACGCCCATTTCTAAAAATGTAAAATAAATGTAAGAATTTTCAGCCATTACAGCTTTGGCAAAAAAATGAGTAAACCAATGATACACGAAATCACCGCAAAAACGCAAACAGCCCCGGCGGCAGCGTCCTTAGCCGCTTTAGCGAGAGGGTGATGTTTGTCTGTTATTAAATCAACCGTATGTTCAATGGCTGTATTGATAAGCTCAAGCGAAAACATTCCGCCGATTAAAAGAAGTATAATCACCCACTCCATCGGACTGAGCTCTACAAGGAAGCCGCAAATAAGAACAGCGCAGGCGGCTGCGACATGAAATTGAAAATTCCGCTCCGTCCGCGCTGTTTCCCAGATGCCCCGGCCCGCATGCACGAAGCTTTTAAAGAATCGCTGCAGCTCATTTCTATGATCTCTTGAGTCCATAGGCGTCCAGCAAGTCCTTTTGCTTAGTAAACATCTCCTCTTCTTCCTCTTTCGTCATATGGTCATATCCTAAAAGATGCAGAAATCCGTGCACAGCAAGAAACCCGAGCTCTCTCTTAAAAGAATGATTATATTCTTCAGCCTGCTCCCTTGTGCGATCCGCACTGATAATAATATCGCCTAATACCGGCGGCATTTCCGCACCTACAATTTCGACTTCGCCTTCTCCCTCTTCTTCAAGAGCAAATGAGATCACATCTGTCGGCGTATCCTTTCCGCGGTACTCTTTATTAATTTGCTGTATGTCTTCATTGGTAACAATCGTGACAGAAACTTCAGCCTGGTCTTGAACGCCTTCACGCTCAGCAGCAAATTGAAGCAGATTTTCTACTTCTTTGAGCATCTCTTCTGAGACGCTTCCCGTTTCATCAACGATATCAATCAGTAAACTCATCTATTTCACCTTCTTAGTAGCCTCCGGATATTCGATCCGGGAGTGGAAAATTCCTTTTAATGTTGCACAGAGCGTTTTTGCGATTGTATCCAGCTCTTTAAAAGTCAAATCGCATTCGCTGAACTGTCCGTCCTGCAGCTTATCGGATATAATACCCCGGACAAGCTTTTCGATTCGTTCAGGGTTCGGATTATGCATGGATCTGACGGCCGCTTCAACACTGTCTGCCACTGATATAATTGCGGCTTCCTTTGACTGCGGCTTCGGTCCCGGATAACGGAACTCTTCTTCTGTAATCTGGTCGCCTTTTTCCTTGGCTTTATAATAAAAGAACTTTAAAAGCGAGGTTCCATGATGCTGCTCAGCAATGTCGACAAGCTCTTTCGGAAATTTATAGCTTCTCAGCATATTCGCACCGTCAGTGGTATGCGAGATGATGATATTTTTACTCAGCTGGGGAGACAGCTTGTCATGCGGATTGTCAATATTCATTTGGTTTTCAATAAAATATTGCGGCCGCTTTGTTTTTCCGAGATCATGGTAATATGCGCCGACTCTTGCAAGCAAGCCATTAGCCCCAACGGCCTCACAGGCAGCCTCTGACAAATTGGCGACCATTACACTGTGGTGATATGTACCTGGTGTTTCTGTTAATATTTTGCGCAGCAGCGGATGGTTGGGATTAGACAGCTCAAGCAGCCTCATTGTGGATAAAATGCCGAAGCCTGTCTCAAAAAACGGCATCAAGCCGATGATCAGTACAGACGAAGCAAATCCTGACACAACCCCCATCAGCATTAATGTTCCGATTTCAAGACCCGACAGTGCAGTGTTTTGGATCAATAATAAAGAAAGAACGACAACCATATTGATAAACGCTACGAAAAGCCCGGTCTGCAAAATCTTTGATCTGGCATTGTGTTTTCCTAAAAATAATACACCTGAAATCCCGCTGATCAAATAATAAATACCGATGACATAATTGAATGTTCCTGTTACACCCTGATTAAACATCATACTTCCACAAATCGCAAGAATGATACTTCCCAAAATGGCGATACGTTCATTCATCAGCAGTTTGATTAAGATCGCGCCGGCCGCTATAGGAACAAGATAGCCGATATTATGATATTCCATCTTCTGAAATAAACTGACAACCTCCATGATAACAAGCAAAAGCGTTGTGATAATGGAGAATAGCAGGATGGATTGGTTTTTAAACTTCAGGTTTTGTTTCTGTTTTTCAAAATAATATACAAGTGTTGCAATGAAAAGTCCGATCATTATCAATAGGCCGCTGATCGGTTTAAAGAGATTTGAGTTATTTAATAACCCTGTCAGCTCAAGTTTTCTGTACACTTCCCGATCAATGAGATCATTTTCCTCCACAAGCACCTGTCCCTGTTTGATCTGAACCTGCTGGACATTGTCTGACGCTTCCTGCCGTTTTGCCTCTGTCGCTTTTGGATCGAAGACGTAATTCGGAATAATAGCGAACCGCCCGATTTCTGTTGCAGCGCCCAGGTATTTAGACGGGATAGAGTTGCTCTTTAGCTCTTTTTCTACGTTATCCTTTGCTTCAGATAGTTTATCCGATGGAATTTCACTGCTCATGACCGTATTCACTGCCGTAATGACTGTATCTCTGACAAAAGAAAAATCTTCACTGTCTGCTTTCAGCAATGTCTTGATGGAATCCTCTGAAATGGAATCATTCACATCTGACGTCAGTTTGTTCTTCACAGACTTCACCATTGATTTTTCCGAGGGTGATTTGCTGTCTTCTTCTGCTGATTTTTTCACTTCACTGATACTGTCGAATATAGATGACACAAGGTCAATCCGATTGTCTGTATATTCTTTTTTCAACGTATATTGATCTTCAACCGCGTCCTCAGCGGCTTGCTTTTTTTCCTCTGTGGCTTTTTGATCTTCCACGGTTGCCGGAGCATAAATGGTCTTGTCGCTGACTGAAAACAGGTCTAAATCAAGTGTTTCCGGCTTAACATGTACAAAGAGCAAAGCAAACATAATGACAGCCAGCAGAAGATACAGCAGTACATGCATGGAGCGGGCATTTTTAAAACTGCTCCATTTTTTTGAGCTGCTTTTGGCCTTCCCCTTCTTTTTCAACACAAGAACCTCCTCTTGAAACATCAAGCCTATAAGCAATCATAAAAATGACCCGATAACGCGCGATCGGGTCATTCAGCATTAATTTTGCTTATCGTATGCTTCAATAATTTTCGCAACAAGCGGATGTCTGACCACGTCTGTCTGGTCTAGCTCAATCATAGAAATGCCGTCAATTCCTTTTAGCATCTCCTTCGCTACTGCAAGTCCCGATTTGACGCCTTTCGGCAGATCAATTTGACTAACGTCACCTGTAATGATCATTTTAGAGCCAAAACCCAGTCTCGTCAAAAACATTTTCATTTGAGCAGGCGTGGTATTCTGTGCTTCATCAAGTATAACATAAGCATCATCAAGCGTTCGTCCCCTCATATATGCAAGCGGAGCAATTTCAATGATGCCTCTTTCCATCAGACGTTCTGTATGATCTGCTCCGAGCACATCATGAAGAGCGTCATACAGCGGGCGCAAATAAGGATCTACTTTCTCTTTGAGGTCACCTGGCAGAAAGCCGAGACTTTCACCGGCTTCCACGGCAGGTCTAGTTAAAATGATTTTTTTGATATGTCCGTTTTTTAAAGCATGAACTGCTTTTACGACAGCCAGGTACGTTTTCCCGGTACCCGCCGGGCCGATGCCGAATACAAGGTCATTCCGCTTCATGGCGGCCACGTATTCCCGCTGTCCCATCGTTTTTACACGAATTGATTTGCCTTTTGCGTTTTTTGTGATTTCTTCTTCATACATGCTTTCAAAGTATTCAAGTTCATTCTTCTTTGCCATTTTGACGGCGTAAATCACATCACGTTCAGAGATCTCAATCCCCTTGCGAATCAGAGCGAGGAGCGATCCCAGCAGCCTGTCTGCAATCTGAAACGATTCTTCATCGCCTGAAATATAAATCGTTTCGCCGCGCGTAATGATATTTACATTCAGATCTTTCTCCATCAATTTCAAAAAAGAATCTTGGTTCCCGAACAGAGAAAGCGCCTCGTCCGGGCTTTTCAGTTTTTGATCCATCGCAAGTAAATGTTCTGTCATTCTTCAGTCTCCCTGACAATAGGTGTGGTTTGAACAATATCTTCTATAACTTGGTAGAGAATAATCAACTTTACTTTACCATTCTCAACAGTCTGGTGCAAAACTTTTTCACTTTTCACCTCGCCGTTTTCGCCTATTTTATCCTCTACATCCTGTTTACCCATTTTAATGCCTTCTTGAACTGCTTCTTCTTGTGTATATTTTCGCAAAGCTTCTTCACTTTCTCTCGTTTGCTCTTTGATATAGGATACAGGCAGCTTAAATCCGAGAAAATTCAGCGAATGCTTTTCTTGTTCTATTTTTGGGTGCTTTAATTCCTCATCTTTAAACGTCATGCCCCAGATCGGGATGGCCAAAGAGCCAAAAGAAAGCTTGTGCTTTGTCCTTACTTTGCCCGTATAGACGTTAAATAATGTTTCAAGCGGAACCGTCACTTCAGATCTATACCAGGTTTCTCCGTAAATTTCTGCTTTTGAGGCGACTTCCTGCTGATGATCTTCGCTCCCGATCAGTCCCGAAACAAGCAGCTGCCCCTTTTCCACATGATCATGAATAGCAGCCATGGGCTGTCCTTTTTGAACAAACATTCTTGTAATGGTTGCTTTCTTTTTAGCGACGATATCGCGCGGGCTAGCATACTTTTCTTTTTCGGGCTCATTTTTCTCCACGACTTTCATGTGAATGGTCGTTCCCTTCAGATCAACTCCGACCCAAGTGATATTGTCTATTCCGTTAGTTAGCGATTTTTGGATTTTTTCGGGAGACATCATTAAAAATTGCAGACGCCCTTTTTTGACGCCGATTTCGTTTAGATGCTGCATCATTTGATGTTCCGTTTCCGGCTTAGCGCCAGTCACATCAATTTTCCACACCATATTGGAAAGCAAAAACAAAAGGATGAAAAAAATCGCAAAACCGATCGTAAACCCTGCATTCAGCTTTGATTTCAGCAACAGGAAAGGGAATCCTTTCCGATTGATAAATCGGGCTTTACAGGTGAATTTTCTTCTAACCCGCCGAAAGGCATGTACATCCTGAAGCTGTATATATAACGATACGGCTTCTTTCTTTTTTTTGACGTGAAAGACCGGAATGCCCTGTCTTGTACATTCATTAAGGAGTCGTTCAACCCCTCTTCCCGTCAATTCAAGCTGAACCTTACCCGAAAAAAAAGACAGCCATTTATTTTTCACAACATTTCCCCCTCGGCTTTATGACTCAACATATCGAACGACATCAATCGTACCCTCCAAAAGAATTTCTTCCGGAAGAATCGCCTTGATGACAAAATTTTTTCCTGATATGATGCACTGGCCCTGCTTCAGCATCAGCCTCACTTCATTCTCACTGAAAAGCAAAAGGCCTCTGTGGTTTTCTATGTAGATATGAAGTCTGCCAACCATTGTAATCCGCGGCAGATCCATCATAACGTCCGGGGGAATTTCCAATGCTCTTGTCAGCCAAGCTTTCACACGATTCTTTCTTTGCCCCATACAAAAAGAACCCCCTTTCATCTCATATGTATGATTTGAAAGGAGGTTCTAACACTTTAATTTTTACGGGCCGAGCGCATCGTATGGTGAGGTTTCCTCGCCCTTGGGGGCCCGAATACCTCTCCTAAGACGATCCCCTGCACCACGGTGTCTTTATTCACCTGGAGCATTTTTTGTTTTGTGTATACTGCTTTTTGTTTAACGGCAGTAAGATCACGTTCCAGCCCTTTCAGGTTTCTTTCTGTTTCTCTGCGTCTTTCTTCCGCTTCCCGCCTTACCTGCTCCATGCGGTTAGGAATAGGTACAGGAGCTTCTTCTGTCGGTTTTTTTTGGAGAGAAGCGGTTTGAGCCTGCTGAGGTTTTTTTCTTTTTTGGCTATTTTGCTTTTCTTCTTTGCTCTTTTTGCCGAAAATCGCAGAAATAATTCCGATAATCGCTGCAATAATAAGCGGATTCGTCAGTAAATCTTCCATCAGTGTTCTCCCTTCTTAGAGAGATTATGATTTACGATCTTCATCCGACGGATCTTTCGTCAGCTTGCCGAATGAATCACGCATTTCTGTATCAGCATCGATGTTTTTGATATTCATGTAATCCATGACACCAATATTCCCTTCACGCAAAGCTTCTGCCATCGCTAGCGGCACTTCCGCTTCGGCTTCTACCACTTTCGCGCGCATTTCTTCTACGCGGGCGCGCATTTCCTGTTCTTGAGCGACAGCCATCGCACGCCGTTCTTCCGCTTTTGCCTGCGCGATGTTTTTATCAGCCTCGGCCTGATCGGTTTGTAAAATCGCGCCGATGTTTTTGCCGATGTCAACATCAGCAATATCAATCGAGAGAATTTCAAACGCCGTTCCTGAGTCCAATCCTTTTCCAAGAACTGTCTGAGAAATCATATCAGGGTTTTCAAGCACTTTTTTATGATTATCTGATGAACCGATTGTAGAGACAATCCCTTCGCCGACACGGGCTACAATGGTTTCTTCCCCTGCTCCCCCGACGAGGCGTTCGATATTCGCTCTTACTGTAATTCTCGCTTTTGCTTTCACTTCAATCCCGTCCATGGCTACACCGGCAATGAACGGCGTTTCAATTACCTTAGGGTTAACGCTCATTTGAACAGCTTCTAATACGTCCCGGCCGGCAAGATCAATCGCAGCACAGCGTTCGAACGTGAGTTCAATGTTAGCACGCTGAGCGGCGATAAGCGCGTTGACGACTCTGTCAACATTACCCCCAGCCAGGTAGTGGCTTTCAAGCTGGTTTGTTCCAACATTAAGTCCCGCTTTATGCGCTTTAATCAGCGGGTTAACAACCCGATTCGGTATGACTCGGCGAAGCCTCATCCCTACTAATGTGAAAATGCTGATTTTGACTCCGGCTGCTAAAGCTGAAATCCAAAGCATCACAGGCACAAACGTAAAAAATACAGCCAAAACAATAATCGCGACTGCGACAATTGCCAGAATCATAAGTGTTGACGGATCCATATAACTTCTCCTCGTTTCTATTTAAATTTCTCTCACGACAATGCGTGAGCCTTCTACTTTAATCACTTTTACTTTCTTATCTTTTTCTGTAAACGATCCTTCCGAAACGACGTCAAGGCGCTCATCATCAATAATGACGGTACCGGCAGGGCGCAGCGGTGTAAAGGTTACACCCACTTTGCCCATTAGGTCCGTGCGCGTTTGATTTGATACGTAGCCGCTTTCCGTATTTGTAGAATCATTTAAAATCAATTTCTTAAAGAATTTCATACGCTTTCCCAACACCCTTGTCAGTAAAATAAAAGCTGTAATAGAAACAGCTGAGGCGATCAAGAGAGAAACCGCCATGACAGTGAAGCTCCCCGCGGCTAAAAACAGGCTCGCAACAATCGCTCCTAAGCCCAGCAATCCAATGATTCCTCCTGGAAGGAAAATCTCAAGCAGAATGAGAATCACCCCTGCAATAAAGAGGAGAACCGTCTCATACCCGGCAAGGCCCGCTGCAAGATGCCCGTAAAAGAACAGCAGCAAAGCGATGAATCCCACCGTCCCAGGGATGCCGACACCCGGAGAAAAAAGCTCCACCGTCAGACCTAAAAAAGCGATTGTCAGCAGAATAGGAACAATGACCGGATTCGTCAGCCATCTTGCCGTCTTTTCCACAAAGCTTTCCTTTGCATAGCTGATATGCGCTTTATCGAAGCCAAGCTTCTTTACGAGCGCGGATATATTGTCAGCAGTGCCTTCTGAATAGCCTACATCAATCGCCTTATCAGCGTTAAGTGTCAGCAGATCTCCCTTCGGCGCGCCGACTTCCTTGGCATCTATATCCGGGTCAGCCATCGCGAGCGCATATTTTGGATCGCGATTATTTTTCACTGCGGCATCTTCCAGCTCTGCCAGCCAAAGTGATTCAGCCTTTTGGTCAGCGGCATTGCCTTTACCGTCAATAATCGCGGCCGCTCCCATTTTTCCGCCGGGCGCCATATATATGTTATCAGCTTGCAGGGCAATATATGCACCAGCTGACAACGCGCGTTTGTTTACGTATGCAGTGACCGGGATCTCACTTTCGGTTATTAAATCCGCGATATCAATTGCTGATTTGACCAATCCACCCGGCGTATTGATATTAAGAATAATATGATCTGCATGCGCTTCTTTTGCATCCTGTAACGAACGGGACAAAAACGAGGCGAGGCCCTGTTCGACATTTTTTTCAACCGGGATCACATAAACCGTTTGTTTTTCTGCTTTCGCGTTCAGCTGTACGCCTATTAATGAAAGTAAAAATATGACCAACAGAGCAATACGGAATCCTTTGATTTGAAGCAAGGGCGGTGTATCCCTCCTTCCTCTTATAATAAGTACCTTCTCTTCATACGTAACAAATGTATCTAAGGTTTCATTTTTTTATATATAAAAAAAAGACATCTCTCTTAGAAAGATGTCCTTTTTCACGCCATTTAAGACAATTGGCTGCTGACCAGCTTATTAATTAAGCTTCCGTCAGCTTTACCTTTTACTTTAGGCATAATTGCACCCATTACTTTGCCCATGTCCGCTTTTGAGCTCGCACCGACCTCAGCAATGGTTTCATTTACGATTGTAAGCAGTTCTTCTTCCGACAGCTGCTCGGGTAAATAAACTTCTAAAATGTCCAGCTCTTTTTGAACTTTATCTACTAAATCTAAACGATTAGCGTTTGAAAATTCCTGGAGGGAGTCTTTACGTTGCTTAAGTTCACGAGAAAGGACAGTGAGTTCCTCATCCTCGGTCAAACTGTCTTTCTTAAGCTTAATTGCTTCATTTTGAAGTGAAGCCTTAACCATTCGAACGACAGTTAGTTTGTCTTTCTCACGGTTTTTCATATATAGCTTCATATCCTGGTTAAGACGCTCAAGAAGACTCATAAATCCACCCTCTTTTAGAATTTGCGTTTTCTAGCAGCTTCAGATTTTTTCTTGCGCTTTACGCTAGGTTTTTCATAAAATTCACGCTTTCTTGCTTCTTGCAAAGTACCTGTCTTTGATACACTGCGTTTGAAGCGACGAAGAGCATCTTCAAGCGATTCGTTTTTTCTAACGACCGTTTTTGACATTCTCTTTCCCTCCCTCCGAATACACCAATCGACTACCTTTAAGTTACACATATAAACATGTACTTTGACATTATAATATAAGCCATCAGTCAGGTCAACTAAGTGAGTTCACTTTTCCGTCATGAGCGCGACTGCCTGTCTATATAATGATGGAAAGGGGTTGGTGAATAAGATGTTGATTCTGATTAGTTTTACTGCTCTTATATTATTCTTTCTCGCAGGCATGAACATGCTTCGAAAAGGCTTAATTTCATTGGCGTACACAAAAATTGAAGAACGTTTGCTTTTATTTACGGATCACCCGTTAAAAGCTTTTCTTGTCAGTATAGTGTTTACTGGGATTCTTCAGAGCAGTTCAGCCTTTATGGTTATTGTCATCGGCTTTGTTAGTGCGGGTGTGCTTTCTTTTAAGCGGACGATACCGATGATTCTCGGAACAAACGTTGGGTCTACCTTTACAACTGAATTTATCGCTATCAAAATGGATGTTTTGATTTGGATTCTTTTGATAGGAGGTTTATTGTTTTTTCTGACCGGCAGGTATCCTTTAAAACAGCTGGGAACAAGCTTTCTCGGTCTGGGCATCATCTTTTTTTGCATCAGCGGATTCAGCCACCTTGCAGGACCGCTGACAAAGCTGAAAATGGGAGCCGACGTTCTATACCATGTTAACGATTCAAACTGGTCCGCTTTGCTCATCGGGATGGTGTTGACCGCCATCATCCACTCTAGCTCCGTCTGTATCGGCATTTTAATGAGCTTTATGAACGAAGGCATTATCGGGCTGACACAGGCGATGAGCGTTGTACTCGGATCAAATATCGGGACATGCATTACAGCCGTTATGGCTGCTGTATCCGGCGGATATGCAGCAAAACAGACTGCGTATGCCCATGTAGTGTTTAATGTGCTAGGCGTGGCTCTCGTATTTCCTTTTCTGGCAGCAACAACAGGATTTGTGGAACAGTTATCACCTGATCCCGCACAAAAGATCGCGCATTTCAGCCTTTTATTTAATGTGGTGACAGCTCTTTTGTTTCTTCCGCTTACAAACTTGTTTTACCGCTTGATTCACTTTCTTATTCCAGCTAAATAAAAAAACCGGCACAATTAAATGCACCGGTTTAAAAATTAAGAAGATAAACGCATATGTTCAGTTATTCCATCCTCAACAACACGGACAAATTGCCCTTCGTTGTAAGGATAGCCTGCTTTTAGGATTTTGACTTTTACGATTTTGCCGATCATATCTTCCGTGCCTTTGAAAACAACCTTCATATAGTTGTCTGTGTAACCGACAAACATGTTCTCTTCTTCTGTTTCTTTATAGGCTTCCTCAGGAATAATCTCAAGCACTTCATTTTCATACTGAGAAGCGTATTCCTTCGCAAGCTGGTCAGAAAGAGCAATCAGGCGGTGTACACGCTCATTTTTCACGTTTTCATCCACTTGGTCTTCCATTCGCGCTGCTGGTGTTCCTGTGCGTTTACTGTAAGGGAAAACATGCAGTTCGGAGAATTTATGTTCTTTAATAAAGTTATAGGTTTCCATAAATTCTTCTTCTGTTTCGCCAGGGAACCCTACAATGACATCAGATGTAACAGCTAAGCCTGGCAGTGCTTTTTTCAATTTGTTTAAACGGTCTGCAAAAAATTCCATCGTATATTTACGTCTCATCCGTTTAAGCACTGTGTTTGATCCCGATTGGATAGGTATATGCAAATGATTCACAATCTTATCTGAGCGGTCTAAGACCTCGATCACTTCGTCTGTGATCTGGCTGGCCTCGATTGAGGAAATTCTGATCCGTTTCACGCCTTCAACACGTGTGTCTAATTCTCTCAAAAGTGTAGCGAAGTTGTAATCTTTCATATCTTCGCCGTATCCGCCAGTATGAATGCCAGTCAGAACAATTTCTTTATATCCGGCATCGACAAGCTGCTGTGCCTGTTTAATGACCTCTTCAGGGTCACGGGAACGGAGCAGGCCGCGCGCCCACGGAATGATACAGAATGTGCAGAAATTATTGCAGCCTTCCTGTATTTTCAATGACGCTCTTGTACGGTCCGTGAAAGCAGGTACATCAAGCTCCTCATACACTCTTGCTTTCATGATGTTGCTGACACCGTTAATCGGCTGGCGTTCTTCCCGATATTGGTCGATATAGCCAAGCATTTTTTCCCGGTCCTGCGTTCCGACTACAATATCAACACCAGGGATCGCCATAATCTCAGCAGGCGAGGTTTGCGCATAGCAGCCTGTGACACAGATGACACCGTCAGGATTTTGACGAATGGCGCGTCTGATCACTTGGCGGCTTTTTTTATCTCCCGTATTTGTTACCGTACATGTATTAATGACATATACATCAGCTGTTTGTTCAAAGTCTCTTCTTTCATAGCCCGCTTCTTTGAAAAGCTGCCAGATTGCTTCTGTTTCATAATGGTTGACTTTACAGCCAAGCGTATGGAAAGCAACAGTTGCCATTATTGATCACCTCTTAATAACTCTGTTTGATAAGAAATCGCACTCAACGCGTAAAGCGGAGCGGTTTCTGTCCTTAAAATTCTCGGTCCAAGGCCGCACGGCACACCGTCTTTCTCTGTGAGCCGTTCAACCTCCGCTTCTGTTAAACCGCCTTCGGGACCAAATACGATCAAAAGGGATGATCCTTTCGGAAGGCTGCTTACAAGCGCGCTGAATGCGCTTATTTCTCCTTGCTTTGATGACTCTTCGTATGCAACGACACATTTATCGAAATCCTGCATCATTTGCAGAAGCTGCTGAAAAGAATGGACATCCATGACTTGCGGCACTTCGTTACGATACGACTGTTCAGCCGCTTCTTTCGCAATTTTCGTCCATCTTTCCCGCTTTTTCTTTGCCTTTTTGTCATCCAGCTTGACAACTGACCGAGCGGCTTGGAAAGGAATAAAGGCGTGAGCTCCGAGCTCAGTCCCCTTTTGGATAATCCATTCAAGCTTATCTCCTTTCGGGAGGCCGCTCGCAATATAGACCTTTATCGGAAGCTCTCTGTTTTCATTCGTCCATTCTACCACAAGACAGGACACATTATCTTTGGAAACAGATTGAAGCTCACATTTTGCCTCGTAGCCGTCCTGAGAGCAGCAGATAATCTGGTCTCCCTCATTCATTCTCATCACGTTCACAATATGATGAACATCTTCGCCTGTAATCGAAAAAGCCGGCGCTTCCTTCATTTGCTGCTTCGTGAGCTCGATAAAATATCGTTGCATACGCTGTGACACCTACTAACTGTTATTTTTTCGCAATAATGCTGACCCAATCTTCCATTGAAAGGATTTCTACAATGGTAAAGCCAGCTTGTTCCAGTGCTTCTCTAACTTCTTGCTTTTTATGGCCGATGATCCCTGACGTAATAAAGTGACCGCCTTCTTTTAACAGGCTGTACGCTTGTGAAGTAAAGCGAAGAATGACTTCAGCCAAAATGTTGGCAACAATTACATCATGTTCCCCTTCAATCCCGTCTAACAAATTGTTTTGCTTCACTTGTGCAATATCGCTCACTTTGTTCAGCTTGAGATTGAGGCGTGCACTCTCTACAGCTACGGGATCAAGATCGTAGGCATGAACCGATTCTGCCTCTAGCATCGCAGCCGCAATACTTAAAATTCCGGAACCTGTACCAACATCAATTACCTTATCACCCTTTTGCACAAAGCGTTCAAGCGCCTGAATGCAGAGTACGGTTGTCGGGTGTGTGCCTGTTCCAAATGCCATTCCCGGATCCATTTCAATAATCAGTTCATCTGTATGAACCGGCGTATATTCCTCCCACGTCGGCACAATCGTAAACTTTTCAGAAATTTTCACAGGGTGATAATACTTCTTCCAGGCAGTCGCCCACTCTTCTTCATTCACTTCAGAAATCGTGATGTGATTTCTGCCCAAATCAATATCGTAAAGAAGCAGATTATTAATCGTTTCTTTAATGCCTTCTACCGTTTCGCCTAGAAAACTGTTAACCGGCAGGTATGCTTTGACAATGACACCCTCATCTGGATAATCATTGGGGTCGAGCTGGTAGATTTCCCCGTACACATTCTCACGTTCTTTAATTAAATCAAGCGGGTCCTCTATCACAACCCCACTTGCACCAGCTTCATGCAAAATATTTGAGATAGGTTCGACCGCTTCATGTGTTGTGTGAATGCTTAATTCGGACCATTTCAAAACTACCAACTCCTCATCCAATAATTAATCGCCTTTAAACGCGCGTTTTACCTTGTCAAAGAAACTCATTTCCTGTTCGTCAGGAAGGTTTCCGCTGACCTCGGCAAATTCGCGGATAATTTCTTTTTGTTTATCTGTCAGATTTGTCGGCGTAACGACGCGGACGACGATATGCTGGTCACCCTGTCCATAGCCTCTGACATTTTGAACGCCTTTGCCTCTTAATCTGAATTTAGTTCCTGTTTGTGTACCGGCCGGAATTTTCAATTTCACTTTTCCGTGCAGGGTCGGAACTTCCACTTCATCACCAAGAGCAGCCTGAGCAAACGTTAAAGGCATTTCACAGTAAATATCATCGCCGTCACGCTCGAAGAACTCGTGGGCACGCACGTGGAACACGACAAATAAATCCCCGGCAGGGCCGCCGTTTATTCCTGGTTCACCCTGTCCTGAGAGACGAAGCTGCTGCCCGTCATCCACACCGGCAGGAATTGTCACGTTGATTTTTTTGCGCTTTTTGATTTTTCCTTTGCCGCCGCAATCCGCACATTTGTCTTTAATGATTTTGCCCGTACCTTCACAATGGTGGCAGACCCGTCTGTTAACAACCTTTCCAAACGGCGTATTTTGCTCCACGTTTAACTGGCCGGAGCCTCCGCAGTGGGAGCATGTTTCAGGGGTTGTTCCAGGTTTCGCACCTGAGCCTTTACATGTATCGCACGTTTCCTCACGCGGAATTTCGATAGTCGTCTCTTTACCGAAAGCGGCATCCTCAAATGACAAGGTCATCGTATACTGCAAATCGGCACCTTGGCGCGGGGCGTTTGGATCTCTTCGTCTTGTGCCTCCGCCGAAAATACTTGAGAAAATATCGTCGAAACCAAAACCGCCGAAATCGCCGCCGCCAAAACCTCCGCCGCCGAAGCCCTGATTAGGATCAGTATGCCCAAATTGGTCGTAATGGGCACGCTTTTGGTCATCTGACAGCGTTTCATACGCTTCTTTTACCTCTTTAAATTTTTCATCTGATCCGGCTTCTTTGTTAATATCAGGATGATACTTTTTTGACAGCTTCCGATAAGCTTTTTTAATTTCATCCTTTGAAGCGCTCTTACTTACTCCCAGCACTTCATAGTAATCACGCTTACTCATCTCGCTTCACTCTCCCGAATTTCTCACATAAATTAGATTGTATCATTTTGAATTATGATTTTTCAATTCCTTTTATCCCGGGCAAGAAAAAAAGTCAAAGCCAAGAGATGCCTGACTTTGACTTTCTAATCATTGAATCAGATTATGAAATGTGTTCTTTTCGGTCAGCCCCAGAAGCAGGACTGACTCGGAGAAGAACTTATTTTTTGTTTTGGTCGTCGTTTACTTCTTCGTATTCAGCGTCGACAACGTTGTCATCCGCTTTGCCTTCAGCGTTTGCTCCGCCTTGAGCTTGCTGTGCTTTAGCAGCTTCTTCATAAAGCTTCATAGAAAGCTCTTGGACGATTGTTTGAAGTTCATCTTTTTTCGCTTTGATCTCTTCAAATTCGTTTTTCTCAATCGCTGCTTTTAAAGCGTCTTTGGCATCGTTGGCTTTTTTCACTTGTTCTTCGTCCACTTTGCCTTCAAGATCTTTTAATGTTTTCTCAGTTTGGAAAACAAGCTGATCTGCTTCGTTGCGGACTTCGATTTCTTCTTTTTTCTTCGCATCAGCGTCAGCATTTTCTTCTGCTTCTTTTACCATGCGTTCGATCTCTTCGTCTGAAAGACCTGAAGAAGATTTGATTGTAATGTTTTGTTCTTTTCCTGTGCCTAAGTCTTTTGCTCTTACGTTTACGATACCGTTTTTGTCAATATCGAAAGAAACTTCGATTTGAGGCACGCCGCGCGGTGCTGGCGGGATATCAGTAAGCTGGAAGCGGCCAAGTGTTTTGTTGTCGGCAGACATTGGGCGCTCACCTTGAAGAACATGGATATCAACAGCTGTTTGGTTATCAGCAGCAGTTGAGAACACTTGAGATTTGCTTGTCGGGATCGTCGTGTTGCGGTCGATCAGTTTAGTGAACACGCCGCCCATTGTTTCGATACCGAGAGAAAGCGGTGTAACGTCAAGAAGAACAACGTCTTTTACGTCACCAGTGATAACACCGCCCTGAATTGCGGCACCAAGCGCTACAACTTCATCTGGGTTTACGCCTTTATGCGCTTCTTTTCCAGTTTCTTTTTTGATAGCTTCTTGTACGGCTGGGATACGAGTTGATCCACCGACAAGGATGACTTTGTCGATTTCGCTTGCAGAAAGCCCTGCATCCTGAAGCGCTTGACGGACAGGACCCATTGTGCGCTCTACTAAATGAGAAGAAAGCTCTTCGAATTTAGCACGAGTTAATGTAAGTTCAAGGTGAAGCGGTCCTGCTTCTCCAGCTGTGATAAACGGTAAAGAAATTTGCGTAGAAGATACGCCGGAAAGATCTTTTTTCGCTTTTTCAGCTGCGTCTTTCAAACGCTGAAGCGCCATTTTGTCTTTTGACAGATCAATGCCGTTTTCTTTTTTGAATTCAGACACAAGGTGGTCAATGATGACTTGGTCAAAATCGTCCCCGCCCAGACGGTTGTCGCCGGCAGTTGAACGGACTTCGAATACACCGTCACCAAGCTCAAGGATAGAGACGTCGAATGTACCGCCGCCAAGGTCATACACTAGGATCGTTTGATCTTCATCTGTTTTATCAAGTCCGTATGCAAGCGCTGCTGCAGTCGGCTCGTTGATAATACGTTCTACTTCAAGCCCTGCAATTTTACCAGCGTCTTTTGTTGCTTGACGCTCAGCATCGTTAAAGTATGCAGGAACTGTGATAACAGCTTTTGATACTGTTTCGCCAAGATAGCTTTCTGCGTATGATTTAAGATGTTGAAGGATGATAGCAGACACTTCTTGAGGAGTGTAATCTTTTCCTTCAATTTCAACCTTATAATCAGTACCCATATGGCGTTTGATAGACATAATTGTGTTAGGGTTTGTGATCGATTGGCGTTTAGCCACTTCCCCTACTTGGCGTTCGCCGTTTTTGAACGCAACAACTGATGGTGTTGTGCGGTTTCCTTCAGCGTTAGCAATAACTTTAGGCTCGCCGCCTTCAAGCACTGCCACACATGAGTTTGTTGTTCCTAAGTCGATTCCGATAACTTTACTCACTTGAATAACCTCCTGCTATGTAATTATTGATTCACTTTAACCATGGAAGGGCGAATGACGCGATCCTTCAGCTTATAGCCTTTTTGCATTTCCTCAACAACAATGTTGGAGCCGTAGTTTTCATCTTCAGCCTGCATAACGGCTTGGTGCAGATTAGGATCAAATTCCTGTCCTACAGCTTCGATGGCTTCCACGCCTTCTTTTTTCAAGGCTTCTACAAGCTGACGGTGGACCATTTCCATTCCCTGGAGCAAACTTTTCGTCTGTTCATTGTCGGCTTCAACCTGAAGCGCTCTTTCAAAGCTGTCAAGAGCCGGCAGCAAATCAGTTACAATGTTTTGAGAACGGTATTTTTGGGACGCTTCCATCTCTAAACGGCTGCGTCGTTTATAGTTTTCAAAGTCTGCTTGAACACGCAAAAGTTTGTTTTCTTTTTCCTCAAGCAAACCTTGCAATTCGTTAATTTGATTTTGAAGAAGTTCACTTTCATTTGTTTCTTCCTGCTGTTCTTCAGCGGCAGCTTGTTCTTCAATGACTTCTTGCTCTTCTGTTTCGTTTTGTTCGACGGTTTGTTTTTCTTCTGACACTGTGTTCACCTCCCTCAAAGTGTAAGGAGAAGGGCGGGTGGCCGCCCTTCGATAAAATTTGCCAAAATTCCCTTATTCATCATACAAACTTGTTAATGCTTTTGACAAGTCTGAAGTCACATGCTGAAGCAGGCTGACAACCCTGGAATAATTCATGCGGGTCGGACCGATGATGGCGATTGAGCCGATCTGCTTCTGATCAACAGAATAAGAAGCAGTGATCAGACTGCAGTTTTCCATTTCTTCATAGTCATTTTCTTTCCCGATTTTAATCGAAATTCCCGTGTGCGGGGATTGAACGAGCTTTAACACATCCTGTTCTTTCTCGATTAATGAGAGCAGCGACCGGACTCTAGTAATATCATGGAACTCCGGCTGGTTCAGCATGTTGATTTTTCCGCCGAAAAACAATTTTTCAACGTGGCTTGTGGAATGAAAGGTTGAACGAAGCGCGTCAAGAATATTGTCATAGTTCTTAATGTGCTGTCTTAGATACATGACGACTTCTTTAAATATGCGCTCATTCAGTTCATCCATTGGAACGCCGCTTAAACGGTCGTTCAGTATATTTACCAGCTTTTCAATATCAGACAGATCCATTTTGGTTGGAAAGTTAATCGTTTTGTTTTCCACATGCCCCGTATTGGTAACGAGAATCGCTACCGCCTTGTCAGGCTGAATCGGTATGATTTGAATCTGTTTAAGGTAATTCTCACTCAGCTTCGGCCCGAGTACGATAGATGTGTAATTCGTCAGATCGGACAAAATTTGCGCTGATTTTTGAACTGTCTTCTCCAGCTCGAAAATTTTCTCTTTGAAGATCGAGTGGATTTGGTCCAGGTCGCTTTTTGTCAGTTTGACGGGTGACAGCAAATGGTCAACATAGTACCGATACCCTTTTTCTGACGGAACACGTCCTGAGGATGAATGGGTTTTTTCAATGAAGCCCAATTCTTCCAAGTCAGCCATCTCGTTTCTTATTGTTGCAGAGCTAAATGTGATTTCATCTTTTTTCGAAAGAGTTCTTGATCCTACCGGCTGCGCCGATTTAATAAAATCGTTGATTATGACCTGAAGGATCAGCAGCTGACGATTTGTTAACATCATCATCACCTCTGTTAGCACTCTCAATAAGCGAGTGCTAATTCTATAACAAAAGTATCAAACCACAAGAAAAATGTCAATTATAACTCACCCAAAAAAGCGCCAAAAACTTCATTGCCTAATAATTTCCCCTGATGAGTCAAACAAACGGCTTGCTCTGCATTGTGAATCAGCCCTTTTTCAGAGAGGTCAGTTAATACGCTTGGAAAAAGTTCATCCAAGGAACGACCGTATTTTTCTGCAAATCGTTTTTTGCTGACACCGGCTGTTTTTCTCAAGCCTAAAAACATTTCTTCCTCAATTTGTTCTTCTATTGTCACCTCATGTGTATCTCTGTACGGAAAGCCTTTCTCAGCTACCAGATCAATGTAATGTTTGACAGGTCCGGCATTTACTGTCCGTGTGCCGCTGATATATCCGTGTGCCCCTGCTCCAAAGCCGAAATATTCCTCGTTGCTCCAATACGTCAGATTGTGCTTTGATTCCATACCTGCCTTGGCAAAGTTGCTGATTTCATATTGATGAATGCCGTGAGCTTCCATGCGGCTCATCACCATTTCATACATTTCGGCTTCCTGCTCCTGCGCCGGCAGATGGAGACGGCCTTTTTGCATCAGATTATAAAATACCGTTTTCGGTTCTACAATGAGTGAGTACACGGAATAATGCTCGGCACCCAGCGATAAAGCGGTATTTAAAGAATGATCGAGATGCTTGAGGGTTTGGCCCGGAAGCCCGAACATTAAATCAAGACTGATATTGTCAAATCCGATTTCCCGCGCCCTTTCAAAAGAGGCAAATACATCTTTTTGTTTATGCACTCGGCCGATTTTTTCCAACAGATCGTCTTCGAACGTTTGGACACCGAAGCTGAGGCGATTTACGCCTGCTTCTTTTAATATCTTTAGTTTATTTGCGGACAAGTCGTCCGGATTCGCCTCAACAGCAAATTCCGCTAAGGCGCTAGAGGGCTTCAGCACTCGAATGATCATGTCCATCAGCTTTTTAAGCTGTTCCTCAGACAGGGAAGTCGGCGTGCCTCCTCCGATAAAGATCGTTTTGAGGTCAGGCTGTCCTGTTTTTGCAATTGTATTTATCATTTCCTGTTCAAGCCCGTTTAAATACTCGTCTACAGGCTGGCTTTGAATAAAATATTTATTGAAATCGCAGTAGTGGCAAATGTGCTCACAAAATGGGATATGGATATAAGCTGATTTCAATGAATTCACCTTCTTTACAGAAAGAAGCCGCAGTACGGGACTGCGGCGGCTTCTATTGTTTTTTCGGACTGTCGTCCATTTTCAGAACTGCCATGAATGCTTCTTGCGGCACTTCAACTGAGCCGACCTGCTTCATTCGGCGTTTACCTTCTTTTTGTTTTTCAAGAAGTTTCCGTTTACGTGAGATGTCCCCTCCGTAACATTTAGCCAATACGTTTTTACGCATTGCTTTTATGGTGGAGCGGGCCACGATTTTCTGGCCGATTGCGGCTTGTACCGGAACTTCGAACTGCTGGCGCGGAATAAGCTCTTTCAGTTTTTCAACGATCACTTTTCCGCGTTCATATGCGTAATCACGGTGCACGATAAAGGACAGCGCATCGATTTTTTCACCGTTCAGCATAATGTCCATTTTCACAAGCTTAGACGGTTTGTAGCCAATTAGTTCATAATCAAATGACGCATAGCCTTTTGTGCTTGATTTCAGCTGATCAAAAAACTCATATACGATTTCCGCTAACGGCATGTCATAAATAATGCTGACACGGTTCGCGTCTAAATACTGCATATCAATGAAATTGCCGCGCTTGCCTTGGCAAAGCTCCATAACAGCGCCTACGTAGTCATTCGGCACCATCATCGTCGCTTTTACGTACGGCTCCTCAATCCGTTCGATCTTTTGAGGGTCCGGCATGTTGGACGGGTTGTCGACAACGACCTTTTCGCCGTCTGTCATATACACGTCATAGATAACGCTTGGCGCTGTCGTAATCAGGTCGATGTTGAACTCACGCTCAATGCGCTCCTGAATGATTTCCATGTGGAGCATGCCTAAAAATCCGCAGCGGAACCCAAATCCAAGCGCTTGTGAAGTTTCTGCTTCATATTGAAGCGCGGAATCATTCAGCTCTAGTTTTTCTAGAGCTTCCCTTAAATCATTATATTTTGCTGTATCAATTGGATACAATCCGCAGTACACCATCGGGTTGAGCTTGCGGTATCCCGGCAGTGCTTCGTCTGCAGGATTGGCAGCGCTGGTAATTGTATCACCGACACGAGTGTCACCGACATTTTTGATAGAGGCAGTCAGGAAGCCTACATCACCGACCGTCAGTTCATTTGTCGGAGTCGCTTTCGGAGTGAACACGCCGACTTCTGTTACTTCGAATTCTTTGCCGGTTGCCATCATTTTGATTTTTTGTCCCGGCTTTACCGTTCCCTCAACAACTCTGATATACGCTACGACACCGCGATAGGCGTCATAAAGCGAGTCGAAGATCAGCGCTTTGAGAGGCGCCTCCGGATCCCCGGTCGGAGCCGGCACCTTTTCTACGATCTGTTCTAAAATTTCTTCAATCCCGATACCGGCTTTCGCTGAAGCAAGCACGGCTTCTGATGCATCAAGGCCGATGACATCCTCTACCTCTTGGCGCACGCGTTCAGGCTCGGCGCTTGGGAGATCAATTTTATTGATAACCGGAAGTATTTCAAGATCGTTGTCAAGCGCTAAGTAGACATTGGCGAGCGTCTGCGCTTCAATTCCCTGTGCTGCATCCACGACAAGAATCGCCCCTTCACAGGCAGCTAGGCTTCGGGATACTTCGTACGTAAAGTCGACGTGTCCCGGCGTATCAATCAGATGGAAAATATATTCTTCTCCGTCTTTTGCTTTGTATTTAAGCTGAACAGAGTTTAACTTAATGGTTATGCCCCGTTCACGTTCAAGATCCATAGAATCGAGCAATTGTTCTTTCATTTCTCGTTGAGTGATTGCCGACGTTTTTTCTAAAATACGATCCGCTAAGGTCGATTTTCCGTGGTCAATATGGGCAATGATAGAGAAATTCCGTATTCTCGACTGCCTCTCTAAACGCTTTTCTTTATCTGTCACAATCTATCACTCCTACTATTAAACGCAAAATACACTAGCTTAGATTATAACAATAGGAATGTAAAGATTCAATGTAAAACAAGAAAGAGAAAAGTCCCCTGTCATACCTGGGCTGCTTTTCTCTTTCACGCACCTATTGATTCAGATTCCGTATCCATTCATACATCGACTGTGCCGTATTGGTTACGGTGTCCGAAAGCGCTTTTCCGGCTTTTGAGAACATATTGAACGTTTCCACCTGTTCCAGCTCTTTCTGTTTTTCTTCTAAATCTTTCGCCGTAACTGTTTCTCCTAAGATCGAGGCTTCTTTTTCATTATTTTTTCCATCGGTGAGCGTAAACGCCCCCTTAAGTGAAGGGTCATGATAGCCTTTCATACTTAGCATTCCGTTATTCGCCTGCTGCATGCCAAACAGCACGCCTAAAAACATGATCGTGACCAGCAGCAAGCATTTGCCAAAGTAAGCAATCAAATCAACCACCTATTTCTTATTGTTTTTTCGTCTCGCCGCTTTCCGCGTTGACCTTTTCAGCATCCCAGTACATTTCGCTGAAGATGTCCGCGGCTGCGTCAGCCGCACGCTGCAGCTCTTCAAGATTATTATCCACTCCGCCAAATTCGAGCAAAAGCGCTCTGTCGGTTAAATCCTGATTGTAAACACCATTATCGCCCGGCGAGCCTTTTGAAAAGACACCTGTGCTGAGTCCAGGATATTTTTTCTCCATCAGCTTATGAAGCTCGCTTGCAATTTTATAGTTTTCTTCGAAGTTTTTGCTTTTTTTGCCGACGACAAAGGCTACCCTGGCATAAGTTTTCCCTTTAATGGTTGCGGTCGTGTCTTTTTTACGCCGCGAGTCTCTGTGGATGTCAATGATATATTGCAGATTTTTGTTTGAGGCGAGCGCGTCTTTGACGACCGGCCTTGATTCATCATAGGATCTGGCATAGTTTAAGCCTTTTTTGTTCAGTTTTGCCTGTATATCGGTTTTGTTCACTGTGGCTCCGATGCCTTGTGATTCAAGTGCTTTTCCAAACATATCTCCTACCAGCGTGACATTGGCTTTAGAATGGCGCGCCATATCAGGATCGGTCTCGCCTTTTAATAGAGGGAGATATGATTCCGTGTTGTGCGTGTGATAGATAAAGACAACCTTTTTATCTCCTGTTGTTTGTTTCGGCGGATCTTTTTGCGCACTGTCTGATTGTGTTTGCTGTTTTTCAATCTCTGCCAAATTCGCTTCTCTTTCTTCCTCCATCACCTTAGATGGGGGCGGTGATTCCGCCGGCATATTCGTATAATCCGTGCCTTGTCCAGCTAGCAGTATCTCAGTATCAAATTGTGCAAACCCCGGCAGCTCCCGGCCGAGAAAACTTCGCGGATCTTCTAGGTTAATGCTCGTCGCCAGCTTTAAAGAAAGACGCGATAGATGAAATGAGCTGTCGGTTTGGGAAAGGTCAGAGGCGAAATAATGGTTTTCCATCCGCAGCAAGTGTGCAAACACGTCACCCGGCAATTCTTCAGCAATCCCGTAAAAAGAGTCAGACGACGGTCTCAGTTCCGGCCGGAGAGACGTCAGCACACCGGATAGAACAAAAATCACGATAAGGCTTGCGATAAATAGAAAGATGGCTTTTACCGCTTTCCCGCCATTTACCGCAACAACAATTTGTCTGTTTCTGCGTTTATTTCTCATTGAATCCCTCCAGCGCTTGTCTAGTAATTACTCTATGAACAAGCTAGAGGAAGTAGAACAGTTTAGTGATTGTAGGAGCCTTTGTTTTCTTGTGACACTTTTTCATGAAGCGCTGTGTTTAACCCGTTCGCCAGCACATTGGCCATATCGTCGATAAATGAATCAACTTCCTTCGGCGTGACCATTAAATTGTGGCCTAAAGGTGCCAGCACCTCGTGAATGAGCTGCCGTTTTTCATCCTCTTCAAGGGTTCCGACAATGCCGAGGAACGATTGGCGCTCCTTTTGGTCTGGAAGATCTTCTTCAGTGAGCACTTTCTTTTTCCCAAACGTCATACCCGCCGGAACAAGCGATCTTGACGGCCTGTTATCTTTCATTTCCCTGCCAAAATGTTTTAATATGTAGTCTACCGTGTCGCTGGCAATCGTCACCGCGTCAACGACCGTCGGAACACCGATGGCGATCACCGGTACGCCAAGTGTGTCTTCGCTTAAATCTTTCCGTTTATTTCCAACACCAGACCCCGGGTGAATGCCTGTGTCCGATATTTGAATGGTTGTGTTGACCCTTTCTACTGCCCGCGCCGCCAATGCATCAATGGCAATGACAAAATCGGGCTGCGATTGCTCAATCACACCTTTAATAATGTCGCTAGTTTCGATTCCCGTAATCCCCATCACCCCCGGTGCAAATGCACTGACAGGCCTGTAGCCCTCCTGCACGTTTTCCGGCTGCAGCTGAAACAAGTGTCTTGTGACCAAAAGATTTTCTACAGCCATCGGTCCCAGCGCGTCAGGTGTCACGTTCCAGTTGCCGAGCCCGACGATCAAACAGCTCGCATCTTTTGAGATCTTAAGGTTTTCAAGAAAAGCCGAGAATTCCTCCGCAAAAACAGCAGAGACCTTTTCCTGCATTTCCGAATCATTCTCTCTGATTCCTTGCGCCTCAAGCGTTAAATAGCGCCCTTCTTTTTTTCCGGAAAGCTCCGCACCTTCCTTTGTAATATCAACAGTACGGATTTTAATGCCGCCTCGATCCCGTTCTTTTTCAATAAAGCCTTTAATTTCTTTTGCCGGCACAGCCTGCTGATTGGCCATCGCTTCCTTCGTTTCCACTGCCAAATCGGTACGTATCAAATACTGATTAACATCCAGTTCACTCTTTTTCATCAGGGAGCCTCCTTCACATTCAGTACCTCTATTGTTGCCATTTGCTGAATGAATCATGCTAAAAAGAGATCCTTCAATGAAAAATACTTTACATTTATATTGCAATCTAAAGTTGTGTTTGATAGAATACAATTTGTTCTATTGTGAAGAAGATTTAACCTTAAGACACTGTGCTACAGGTTGTATCTTAGGAGGTGAAACACATGCCAAACATTAAATCAGCGATTAAACGTACAAAAACAAACAACGAACGCCGCGCTCATAACGCGACAATCAAATCTGCTATGCGTACTGCAATCAAACAAGTTGAAGCTTCTGTTGCAAACAACGAAGCTGACAAAGCGAAAACTGCTCTTACTGAAGCAGCTAAACGTATTGATAAAGCAGTGAAAACAGGTCTTGTACACAAAAATACCGGTGCTCGATACAAATCAAGAC
Source organism: Bacillus sp. N12A5 (assembly GCF_026790125.1). Taxonomy (NCBI): domain Bacteria; kingdom Bacillati; phylum Bacillota; class Bacilli; order Caryophanales; family Bacillaceae; genus Bacillus; species Bacillus sp. N12A5. The sequence goes on from NZ_JALAMR010000016.1 coordinate 157,732, forward strand.
TGGCTAAAAAAGTGAACGGACTTTCTGCATAATATAAAAACGATCCTCAATATTGGGGATCGTTTTTTTCATTTCTCTTTAACAGCTGTAAAAGAAACAGTTCGAGCAGGAGCTGCTTGTCCTTTTTCCCGGTTTTCATCTCATAGTCCATCACGGCAAGCTGTTCAACAATTGACCGAAGCTCCGCCTCTGAAAAAAGCCTTGCTTGATCCATCGCCAGTTTGACCCGAAACGGGTGAACTTTTAAGTTAGAAGCGATTTGCTTCTGTCCGTATCCTTGTTCCGCGAAGTATTTTGTCTGCAGAATCAGCCGGAACTGGTTCGAAATAAGCGCCATGATTTTGATCGGTTCTTCATTTTGTTTGAGCAAATCATAAAAAATTTGAAGGCTTTCCGTTCGTTTGCGGTTGACGATTTTATTGATCAGCTCAAAAATATTTTGTTCCAGGCTTCTCGCGACAAGCATTTTCACATCATCAAGCGTAATTTCTTCACGGTCTCCAATAAACGTGCAGAGCTTTTGAATCTCTTGAAAAATCGATGACAGATGTCCATTCACAAGCAGAACCAAATGCTCCGCCGCTTCAGTGCCGATTGTTTTCTGCTCGGTTTTTGCAAGGTTCATAGTAAAATCTGTTGTCTCTTTTGCGTTTAATTCCTTTGCCTCCATCATAAACGCATGTTTCTTTAGCGCTTTCGTCAGTTTTTTCCGCTCATCCAGCTTTTCATACGGGGCAAGCAGGACAAAGACCGTGTAAGGCGCAGGCGATTGTATATATGACTCAAGTGCACTGACATTATGCTCAATTTTTTCTTTTTTCTTTTCACCTGTTAAAAAATATGGGTTTTTCACAATAACAAGACGCCGCTCCCCCATAAACGGAAACGTTTCAGCATCAGCAATCGCTTGGTCCAGCGGGTCCTCTTCCAAATCAAAAACGGATAGATTGAAATCCTTTGCCTCCTGATCAATGACCGTCTGTCTGATCCTGCTGACGGTTTCTTGCAGCAGATACGTCTCTTTTCCGAATAAGCAATAAACCGGATGGACATCTCCTTTTTTCAGGCTTTTCCACACATCAAATACCATTGTTGTACGACTTCCTCTCTTTCATCATCCCCTTCTATCCTAAATTGAGTTTGCAAAATAGTAAAGAGGAAGCCTGACTGCTGCTTCCCCATTTATATTAAACGCCTGTTCGCAAGCCCCCGGGACAGCTTGTAAAAAGGCGATAATCACCAGAACAGAAAACGTTACCTTCGCTTCTAGATTTTTCAAAACAATTCCATTATACTTAAATCAGTCAGGAGGGATAAAGTTGAATGATTTTGAAAAAAACGTTCAAAGCAAACGAAATGATGCTGTAGATTCAGCTGTTGGTTTTGTTGTGTCCTTCGGATTTTTCGCCTTCTTGTTTGTCATGGCAACGGTTATTCACCTGGTTGGTTCATAACAGCGACTGCCCGGGCTGCTGATTTCTCGGCAGTCTTTTTTAGTTCGTCTCCGTTATATCTGATGTATCATATGGAGGATAGACAGAAAAGGTTCCATCTCTGTTTTTATATCTATACTGAATCGTTCCGTTTTGATCAGTGCGCAGCACGCGGATGGAATGTTTCTGTAATATTTGCAAAACTTCTTGATGAGGGTGATGGTACCGATTGTTTTCCCCTGCTGAGATAATTGCCGTTTTCGGCTGAAGCTGTTTGATGAATTCCTCACCTGTAGAGCCTTTGCTCCCATGGTGCCCCACCTTTAACACGTCTGCTTTTATATTCGGAAACATGTTCATCACCTCTTGTTCTCCTTCTTTCTCGAGATCACCTGTTAAGATCCAGCTCATCCCGCCCGTTTTCATCCACAGAACGAGAGAAGAATTATTTTTGCTAGCCGGATCAGGCGTTTCCGGCGACAGTACATGAAACTGCAAATCCTTGATTTGCAGTACATCGCCTCGCTCCACCTCTTCAATTTCCACTCCTTCTCTTCTGGCAGTCTGCAGCACTTTCTCGTCTTTAGGTTCAGAAACGAACCCTTTCGGAATGACAAGGCGCTTCACTTTTTGATGCTTCAGCAGAGTCTCTGCCTCTCCGATATGATCTTGGTCAGCGTGCGTCAAAATTAATGCATCAAGCTGTTTGATCCCCTTGGCGGTTAAAAACGGAATCAGCACTTTTTCCCCGAGAGAAAACGGATGCTGCTTTTCCCGCCAAGACTCAGACGAGTAAGACAAGGTGCCGCCAGTATCAATTAAGACATGGCCCTGCTGATGCGGCGCGCCAACATACATGCTGTCACCCTGGCCGATGTCAATCATATCGACTTCTCCTTCGGAACTAAGACGCGGATACATCAAGAGAAGGCAGAGCACAGCACAGTACATACCCCCAGTTACCGCCAGCTGCCAAAAGGAACGCTTTTCAATCGACATAAGCAATAGAATGATCGTGGCCGTGAATAGAAAAAGCAGAGCAGGTGCAGGATGTGCAATGAGAACCGTGAATACATCAATATCTGCAATTGTTGTGATCAGCCTGTTGGTCCAGCTCATCAAGAAATCAAACCAACTGAAGAAAAATCGACCTGCCGAAGCGGAAAGGCTTAATAGAAGAACACCCGCTACAGCCCCCGGCAAAATACAGAACGTATAAAAAGGAACCATCAGCATATTCATCGGTATGCTGATGATAGAAAACTGATGAAAATGATACAGGAGAATCGGAAGCGAGCCCAGCTGAGCGATGAGTGATACCATTGTCAGCTGACCCAGAGAGGTTTTAACCTGCTGAAAAATAGAAGAAGAAAGAATTAAAGAATAACTGACGGCGAACGACAGCTGAAAACCGGCTTCAAAGAGATGGTAAGGATTGAAGAGCAAGAGTACGATGTATGAAAGACAGATTGCACCGGCAGAGTGTATCCGCCATTTGACGAGACTTCCAGCTAAGTATATCCCAGACATCAGAGCGGCGCGAAGCACTGAAGGAGCAGCGCCTGTCAACATCACATAGAGCGGCAGAAAAAAGAGCAAGAGGATTGACGCCTTCTCTCTAGTTATACCAAGACGGATTATGATATAAAACAATGCGGCTGTCAAAATGCCGACGTGGAGTCCTGAAATCGCCAAGAGATGGACGACACCAAGCTTTTGATACGCATTAAGCACTTCGTCTTCCACATAAAATCTGTCACCGACTGTAAGTGCCTGTACAATTCCTGCCGAATCAGGAGGCAGCAGGCCGTTTGTGAATGATACGATATATTTTCTCAAACTGAGCAGCTTATACTTGAAATGTGAAGGTTTGCTGCAGTTTTGGATTGATGTGACAGAGTAGTTCCAGTGAATATGCTGCCTGTACAGATACTCTTTATAATCAAATGTGCCGGGCACGGTAGCATGTTTAGGTTCTTCCAATGCGCCAGTCAATTCACATGCCATTCCGGGTTCTATATTTGACAGCTGATCTTTTTCATCAGGAGACTGAATGCGATACGAAGCAGCCCATTTTTCGCCATCAGGCGTCTTAGTAATCATAGATATACGATCACCGTCAATTTTAGGAATACTGTCAATCACCGCCTTTAATTGATAGGTGCCCTTCTGATATAAAGAGACATTCTGGGAATCTGTGACTGCATACAGTGCAAAAAACAATATAAAAGAGAAGAAACAAACATAAATGAGAAAAACGTGTCTCGTTTTAATGGATATGATGAGGAGAAAGAGGAAGAAGAGAAAAACAACGGGGAAATAAGCGGCGGCAGTAATTCCAGCAGTTGCAGAAGCTGCCGCCAAAGGCAATATCAAACGCGAATGACGCATGAATCACACATAGCTCGTGAAAAGTTTATTCGCCTGCTCATGTATCTTTTTCAAATCTTCCTCTGCAAGACCTGCATCTGCTAGCTTCTCTAAAAGCCCAGCTACAAATGAAAGCTTTTCCCTGTTTTTCAGATCAACGATCATTTCATCGAGTTCAACCTGTTCAACAGTTACACCCGCCTGTTCAAATAATTCCTGCGCATACGGATGTGTTTTGTAATCCTCCGCATAGTAAACTGTTTTGATACCAGCTTGAATGATAGATTTACAGCATTGAATGCAAGGGTAATGCGTCACATAAATCTCCGCTCCATCAGTCGGCACTCCGAACTTAGAGCATTGGAGAAGGGCATTCATTTCAGCGTGAATTGTTCTTGCACAATGATCATCTATCATCAGGCATCCTTCGTCTGCGCAATGCACGCCGCCCGCGATTGACCCGTTATAGCCTCCCGCTATCATGCGTTTGTCTCTGACTATAGTAGCGCCGACAGACAATCTCGGGCAGGTGCTGCGCAGCGCCAGTAAATGGCTTTGAGCCATAAAGTATTGATTCCATGAAATTCGTTCCACTTTGTTCCCTCCAAATGTTGTGTTGCCTGACCTTTAGTTTACCTATCATTACACATGACCGTCAAATCACTTTACTGTAATGGAAGACTTTATTTTTTCAAATGACTTTTCACCTATTCCTGAAACCTTAGTGATATCTTCAATTGTCTGGAAACGCCCGTTTTCTTCCCGGTATGCAATAATGGCTTCAGCTTTTGATGGCCCGACCCCTGAGATGCCTTGTAATTCCTCTAAGGTTGCTGTATTGATATTTACCAGAGATCCCTTCCCCCCATCACTTTTGACTGCGCCTCCGGTTCCTTGGGACACCGCTGACTCCTCTCCCTTTTTCGGGATATACACCACTGTCCCGTCCTGCAGCAGCTCCGCCAAATTCACTTGCATGTCGTCTGCTTGTTCACTGGTCCCGCCCGCTTTCTCAATTGCCTGAGATACTCTGTCTCCTGTTCGCATTTCATAAACGCCTGGATGCTTGACTGCACCTTTGATGTCAATCACAATTGTTTCGTTTGACTCATCTTTTACTGCTTCCTGCTTTACCTCCGGTTTTTTTGTCTCAGTTGAAACAGCCTGCTTCACCGGCTCTTTGTTTTTTTCGCTGGCAAGGATGAAAATAAACGCTGCGAAAACAGCTGCAGTAGCTGCTAAAATAATCGCTTTTTTATGCTGATTCAACCAAATCATCGTGCATGTTCCCCGCTTTCGTCATATTTTATTGTCATCACACATATGGTTTAGAGGATATAGCTCAAAGGAGGGGAAACCAGTGAAGATAGGCTTTATCGGCACAGGAAATATGGGTACGATCCTTATAGAATCATTTATCGAGTCAAAAGCAGCCGATCCCTCAAATATAACAATCACAAACCGCACAATTGATAAAGCATTGCGCATAAAAAAACGCTACAACAGCATAAACGTAACAGAAAGTCTGGAAAAGCTTGTTTCTGAAAACGAAATGATTTTTATTTGTGTTAAGCCGCTGGATATATATCCTTTATTAGCAAGAGCGGTGCCTTATTTAAGAAAGGATCATATCCTCATTTCCATTACAAGCCCAGTACAAACTGAACAGCTTGAACAGTATGTGCCGTGCCAAGTGGCGCGAGTGATTCCAAGTATAACGAACAGGGCGCTTGCAGGTGTTTCTCTTGTCACTTTCGGCACAAGCTGCGGAGAAACGGCAAAAACGAAAATCAATGAGCTGATGGAGCACATCTCTCATCCGCTGCAAATTGAAAGTGATATCACGCGGGTGGCATCAGATATCGTAAGCTGCGGTCCCGCTTTTATGAGCTATCTGATTCAGCGGTTTATTGATGCGGCCGTGTCAGAAACGTCAGTGTCTAAACAGGACGCTATTCTGATGTGTAAGGAAATGCTGGTCGGAATGGGAAAACTGTTAGAAACCGAATTGTATACCCTGCCTGCATTACAGGAAAAGGTTTGCGTTAAAGGCGGTGTGACAGGAGAAGGCATTAAAGCGCTTGAAAGCGGTGTACAGGATATGTTTCACCGGGTATTTCAAAATACCCATTTGAAGTACGAGGAGGATATTTCAGCAGTGAAAAAGCAATTTCATGTGTAGGCGAGTATGTCATACTTTTTTCTGTCCTGCAAAAGCACAAAAAAGCATTTTAAAAAACCATCGTCTTAGGAAACGATGGTTTTTGATTTCTGCGCCTTGAAAAACAGGCGTTCTGATTGTGCTGATGGCTCTGAATCCGTAAAATCAGCTGTCACGCGATGAAGCTGAAAGCCGCAGCTCTTCAGCATTTCTTCGTATTCCCCCACTGAGAACGTTCTTTGCTCGTGCGTCTCATCAAAACGGTCATACGCTTCTCCGTTCCACACAAAAAACGACATGTCATGAATGACAGATAGCCCTTCACTTCCCGCAAAGCTCTGCCAAATATAGCTGATATCTTCGTCCTGGTCAGCAAATGTGCTATCTGGAAAAACCTCAGCAATTTTATATGATGAATGAACATCAAACAGCAAAATGCCTTCAGGCTTCAATACCCTAAATACACTTTTAAAGGTTTCGATGACATCATTTTTCGTTTTTAAATAATTTAATGAGTCGCAGCATATTGCAACAGCATCAAACTGGCCCTCAAAGCCGCTAATCTCACGCATATCCTGCTGAAGAAAAAGAATCGGCTGGTTACTAGAGACCTTTTGCTGGGCATAAGAAAGCATTTCCTCACTGAGATCGATGCCGGTGACCTCGAAGCCTTTCTCGGCAAGCCGGATTGAGATTTCTCCCGTGCCGCATGCCAAATCAAGGATACTGCCTTTTTCCGGGAGAGATGCTTCAATCCACTTTGTCCATTGATCGTAAGGTGCGTGTGACATTAACTCGTCATACACGCTTGCAAAACCTTGATAAATCATTGATTCATTCCAAGCTCAAGATCTGCGAGCGGAGCGTCTCCCCACAGCTTTTCGAGGTTGTAATAGCTTCTTTCATCCTTGTGGAAGACATGGACAATCACATCACCAAGGTCAACGAGCACCCATCTTGCTTCATCGAAGCCCTCCATCTTTTTGACTTGAATGCCGTTTTCTTCAGCCTGATCCTTTATTTCACGAGCAATCGCCTGCACCTGTTTATCTGAATTCCCGTGGCAGATCAGAAAATAATCAGCAACTAGAGAAATGCCTTCCATATCCAGTGCTAAGATATCCTCTGCCCGTTTATCATCGCAAGCCGCAGCTGCAATCTTTAAAATGGACTTTTGGTTCATTCACAAACTCCTCCTGTTCAGTTGCCAGACACAAGCCAGTTATACGTTAAAAACGTGTCTGGAAAAACCGGTTGATTTTTTTTCATAAGAAATATCATTGTATTTTTGATGGATTGAATCAGCGCTTGATTCAAATCTGTCTCAGCAAGCTTACGTACCTCATCGACACCGGGAAAGGCCCGGTTAGGCTCAATATAATCAGCAACGTAAATGACTTTTTCTAAGAGTGTCATGCCGGGGCGCCCAGAGGTATGATACCTGATGGCGTCAAGAATGTCTTCATCTTGGATCCCCGCTTCTCTTTGGACTAAATATGCGCCGACCGGAGCGTGCCACAGCTCCGGATTATGATCCAATAGATGCGAAGGCATTTTTTCGCGCGCAATAATTTGTTTCATTTCTTCTTTCGGGCGGAATTTAGCGTAATCATGAAAGATAGCCGCTGTTTCTGCTTTTTTGGAGTCGGCTCCAAAACGCTCCGCTAGTTCGATCGCCGTGTTCATCACGCCAACTGTGTGGATATATCGGTGTTCGGTCAATTGCTGCTTAACGCAGGCAAGTGCCTCCTCACGATTCATATAAACCATTCTCCTCTACATACTTCTTCACTTTATCAGGGATTAAGTAGTCAGTGGGCTTCTTGCTTTTAAACCGTTCCCTTATCATAGTAGATGATACCTCAAACTCCGGAACGTCTGCAAAGAGAAGCGGATAAGGGGTTTCAATATGAAAACCGGGGCGCTTTACTCCAATAAATTGAATGAGGTTCAGCAGCTCGTCCAGCTTATACCATTTCGGCAAATATTCAATCATATCAGCACCAATAATAAAGAACAGCTGATCATTAGGATAACGCTGCTTCAGTAAAGAAACAGTATCAAAGGTATATGAAGGCCCTTCTCTTTCCATTTCAGCCAGCTCCAGCTTAAAGGACGGATTAGACTGTATCGCAAGCTTCAGCATTTCCACACGATGAAAGCTGTCCGTATAGTCTTCGTCCTGTTTATGCGGCGGAATTTGATTGGGCATAAACCAAATTTCATCAAGCCCCGCCTGATACAGCACCTCATTGGCCATTAAGAGGTGACCGTTATGCGGAGGATCAAACGTGCCTCCGAAAATTCCGATTTTCTTCATTTCAACCACCTTTAAGGAAGCTCGATTTGTTTATTTTCCCTTGATTCCTTATATAACACAATCGTATTGCCGATTGTCTGCACCAATTGAGAGCGGCTTCCTTTTACAAGAGCCTCCGCAACATCATTTTTATCATCTTCGCAATTCTGAAGAACACTGACTTTAATCAGCTCTCTCGCTTCAAGCGCCTCAGCAATTTGTTTAATCATGTTGTCGTTTACTCCGCCCTTGCCTACTTGAAAAATCGGCGTTAGATGATGCGCTTTTGAACGTAAAAAACGTTTTTGTTTACCTGTTAACATTCTGTTCCTCCTAATTTTCCTATTACAATGGATCTCATTTTTTCAATATCAGGCTCTTGTCCAGTCCACAATTGGAAAGACAATGCTGCCTGTTCAACAAACATGCCCACTCCGTCTAGTGTTTTCAGGCCTTTTTGTTTTGCTTCTTTTAAAAGAGCCGTCTGAATTGGATTATACACGATATCACATACGACAGCACTGCTTGCTGCATGCTTTAATGAAAGCGGCACTTCGTCCACGTTCGGGTACATGCCTACAGACGTTGTATGGATGATAACATCATACTGCTCAAGCCGCTCTTCTGCTTCTTTTATGCTCAACACTTCTTTATTGTGAAACGAGGGAGTGGATTCTGTAAGCTGCTTTGCTTTTTCCAACGTCCGGTTACAGATGTCAAACCTTTTTGGAACCTCTCGGGCAATTGTTGTAAAAATGGCTCTTGCCGCACCGCCCGCGCCGATCATTAAGAATGACAGTTCTGAGATAGGCTTGTCCAATACCTTCAATAATGACTTCACAAAGCCTTCCCCGTCGGTATTGAATCCGACAAGCTTGTCTCCCTCTCTTCTGACGGTGTTTACGGCACCGAGCACTTTTGCACTTTCATCAATATGATCCAGATAATCCATAATGGAAACCTTATGAGGGACAGTCACATTAATTCCTTGTACGCCAAGTGCTCTTATTCCTTTTACCGCATCTTCCAGATCATCTTCTTCTACTTTGAAGGCATGGTAATGTCCGTCTAATCCGAGATCTATCAATGATGCGTTATGAATATCAGGTGACATGGAATGGGCAATCGGATTACCGATAACTCCGTACAGCTTCTTCATACTCCTCTCCCCTTTTTACTAAATTAATGAGCGCCGAACAAATACGTGAACGCCTTTTGGCGCGTAAGCCGTTATTTTTTTATCGGCATCATGCACTGTTACCCAGCCTAACCCGGAGAATACGATATCTGTCTTTTTGTCTTTTATCGTAAACGTATGGGCAACCAATTCCGGAAACTCATCTATTTCATCTTTTCCCGGAGGTGTGAGCAATTCCCCTGCATGCTTTTCATAAAGCGCGTCTGCATTCTCCAGCTTTGTTCTGTGAATCATCAGCTCATTCGGCATATAGCAAACAAAAGGAGATCTATCTCCGGACACATAATCGAACCTTGCAAGTCCGCCGAAATACAATGTTTGCTGATCATTAAGCTGAAATGTGCGAGGCTTCAGCTCCTTTTTAGGAGATAGTATTTTCAGATCCTTTTTATTGACATAATGCGCCATTTGATGGTGGTTGATAATTCCCGGCGTGTCATAAAGCGCTGAGCCATCATCCAGCGGGATTTCAATTGCATCAAGGGTTGTGCCCGGAAATTGAGATGTCGTAATAATATCTTCTTCCCCTGACACTTCTTTAATAATCCGGTTAATAAAAGTTGACTTCCCTACATTGGTACACCCGACAACATAGACGTCTTTGCCATTGCGATAATGCTCAATCGCATCAATCACTTCTCTGATCCCCTGGCCGCGTCCCGCACTGACCAAAAATACGTCAACCGGCTTTAAGCCAAGCTCCTTCGCTTCACGCTTCATCCACTGGATCAGACGCTCTCTTTTCAATGACTTAGGCAAAATATCTGCTTTATTGCCAACCAATAAAATAGGGTTTCCTCCCACCAAGCGCTGCAGCCCATTGATCCAGCTGCCGTTAAAATCAAAAATATCAACAATTTTAACAACGAGTGAATCCGTTTCCCCAATTCCGTGAAGAATGTTTAAAAAATCATCATCCGTTAAGGAAACATCTTGTATTTCATTATAGTTTTTCAGTCTGAAGCAGCGCTGGCAAATCACATTTTCTTTCGTAAGCGATGCTGGCGGCGCGTAACCCAGACCTGTTTTGTCTTCGGTTTGGATTGCAACTCCGCAGCCGATACAAACAACCTTTTCCATTTCTTACTCCTCCCACTGAATGTGCCCTTTTCGTTTGAGAGCACTCAGTATTCTGCGTTCGACCTGGCGGTTAAAGCGCGTAATGAATCCGTCAGAGGAAGCAACAGGCACGACCAAAATTGTATGGTAGCCGTTTCGGTTTCCCCCGAGCACATCGGTCAGCAGCTGGTCTCCGATGACAACGCAGTCCTCTTTTTTCAGCTCCATATTGCGCACCGCCCTGTTAAAAGCTTTGCCCATCGGTTTTCTTGCTTTATAGATGAATGGGATTCCAAGCGGTTCAGAGAAAAGTTTTACTCTTCTTTCATTATTATTAGAGACAATCGTCACTTTAATGCCGTGCTCCTTCATTTCTTCAAACCACTCGATCAAACGCGGCGTCGCGTTCGGTCTGTCCCACTCAACAAGCGTATTATCCAGGTCAGTAATAATCCCTTTTACATTTCGTTCCTTTAATTTCTCAGGTGTAATATGAAAAATATTTTTTACAAACTCGTCAGGTAAAAAAAACTTTTTTAACAAAACCCGCACCCTTCCCTTTTCTTTCTCTTTAAAATGATTGTCGAAAAAAATCGAACTTGCGCCTAAAGAAAAACTGAGCAAAAAAATTTCGACAAAAATTGGGTTTCTTCACCAGGTGTGGATAAAATTACACACACTATCCACTCTTATTACATCACTCTTTAGACAAATTATAAACACGATACTCACAAGTTATCCACTTTTTGGTGTGGATAACAGAACGATTGTTCTTATATGCATTTCATGGTAGATTAAAGATAACTTCAGCTCAGATGTACGCAACTTACCAATGTATGCGTCAAAATCATGAATGATTCCAACTTTTAAGGAGGTGTCTCTCCCATTAATTGGGTTCCTAGCATGAGAAAACTGTCTGATGAATTACTAATAGAATCTTATTTCAAAGCCACCGAAATGAAGTTAAACCGTGACTTTATCGAGTTAATTGAAAACGAAATAAAAAGAAGATCGCTCGGACATATTATTTCCGTATCTTCTTAATAGGAATTTGTCAATTTTTCCGGGCGTATTTCCTTTTTTTACTCAGATGACTGATATTATATCACTTCGGTTACGCGCTTTACTACTGTTTTCAGCAAAAAACACCCCTAAAAAGAGGTGTTTTAAAGGGCTGGTTATCATGCAAACCAATATATGCCGCCCACAACCAGGAGAACAACAACTAAAACAACGATAAAAGCGTATCCATACGCTCTGCTGGCGCCATATGGCCAGCTTCCGAAAGGATACGAATAAGAATAACCGCTGCACATGTGAAGCGCCTCCTTTAATAAGGTTTTACAACAGCCTATGTAGGAGAAGTAAAATGGCTTAGGCCGTTGTCCGGCTCAGCGCTTCAAAACCTGCCCATCTTGTATTCCTTCAAATACAATCCTTGCCCCTTTAGGTGTCATATGATTGCCTGAAGGATCTATCAGACCGGATTGGATAAGCGCTTCATCAGTTGCTTTTCCGCCGTCTGCTTCTATAAAATGCTTCCAGTTGTCTACAAGAGGGACATCCAGGCGCTTCGACACATCTCTTGTAATATCGTTGTATGAGTTGTGCCATTTCCTCGCCCCGCCTTTCGGTTCAAAAGCAGCTGCTTTATATCTGGAATAGTAAAAGAGATGGTTCTTCCCGTTTCCTTCAATAATTGGGATACATGTCATTAAGATCGGCTTGATTCCGTGTTTTCTGCTTTCTTTAATAAAATAAACCAGATTTTCTCTAAAACGCTGTTTCGACACTCTCGGTTTTCCCTCAGTTAGGATCGCGGCGTCATTGGTTCCAAACATAATAAACAAATGCTTCGGTTTTTGTTCCAGCACATCTGTCTGAAACCGCAGACGGGCATCCTCTGTTGTCTGTCCGCCAATTCCCGCATTGAGTATATCTAGCTTTCCTCGTTCAGCTGTTTTTAATATATTGACCCACTGCTGTGCTTTGGGATAGTCGCGATAGTCCCAATTAGAGCCTCGCGTATTGCTGTCACCAAATGCCACAACGTCTTCGTATCCCTTTCCATCGCATCCCGCTGCAATGAACAGCAGAAGGAAAAGGATAAAAAAATGTTTCATCTTTACACCTCCAAAAGCCTCACCTTAATGTTATACCTCTGTTCTCTTTCGTTCAACGAAGAGTTTTTTGTTATAATTGTTTTTTCCTATTGTTTAACGTGTCCCCCTCAGTGAAAATCATGCTGCTTTCCTTTTTGCATATCTGGTGATTCTGTTAAAATTCCCTTCTTCTCAATTGAAAAAACACGCAGGCTAAAGGAAAGACAACCTGAATCCGTACTGGAAACAGGTTATCCCTTAACTCTGCATTTATCTTAACTTCGATTTGAGCTTGGCCTTTGTTTTTGGGCCATAGATCCCGTCTGCAGTTAATCCGTTCATAAGCTGAAAACGTTTGACGGCATTTGCAGTTTTTGGTCCATAAACCCCGTCTATCCCATTATTTTTGGCACCCTTATCAGGATAAAAATAAAGCACGGCTAACGCCTTTTGCAACTGCAGGACTTTCGTGCCCTTTCGATAAGGCGATGTGAGTTTTATAATACCTGATGGCAGCAAATATGTTGGAGATGGCTCTTTTGGAGGTGTATCGGAGGAAGAAATTCCGTTGATAAAAGAATTCCAGTGATCCAAGAGTTTGCGCGGACAATTTTTACTGGACCATTTTTTGTGGGGAACGACATGATTCAACGGGATATTGTTTTCCTCCATTAGTTTTCGGATCAGCCACTGGGCATTTGCTGTTGCTTGATCAAAATTCCCGTCTGCATTTTCACAGATTTCAATCCCGATCGATTTGCGGTTGCCTGTCCCATTTGTACCGTCTCCCGCATGCCAGCCGTTTTCATTTAAAGGAAGATGCTGATAGATGACTGAATCGTCAACTGTAAAATGCCAACTGACAGTTGTGCTTGGATTTTTCACATAATTGGCGTGCATTTTCGCATCCGCGCCTTTTGCGGTATTCGCGGTATTATGCACCGTAATGTAAGCAGGCGTCATCGCATAGCCGGGGCGATTATCATTTGATGCCGGTATAAAATCCTTTTTTATCGTTACCATTTCTATCCCTCCCTACTATTAAAGAATGCAGAAAACAGAGAAATGGACAGCCTATTTTACAAGATAAAAAAGAATTGTGTTCCCAGTCTAAACATCGTTTTCAGTTGAACCGCTGAAATGACACCAGTTATACTAACCCTAGATGACGGAGGTTTTGGCTCCTGACATCATCTTAGTTGGGAGTGACCATAGACATGTTAAAAAAGATACTAGGTATTATCATAATGATTACTATCATTGCAGTCGGCTTTTTCCAGAAAGAAGCCTGGCTTGATGCAATCAAAGCAGGTGGGATGTTATCTTTTTTATTCAGTATGCTGCTGATTGCTGCCGATGTTTTTTTCCCAATTGTGCCGTTTGCTTTGGTAGCCGCTTTAAATGGCGCAGTGTTTGGAATGGCAAACGGGATTTGGATCACGCTGACCGGTTCAATGCTTGGTACAATGCTGCTGTTTTTTCTCGCAAGGTACAGCTTTAGAGACTGGGCCAGAAAAAAAGTACAGTCCTACCCTGCCATCCAAAGCTACGAGGCCTCCTTCCACAAAAATGCCTTTACAGCTGTTTTATTAGGAAGGCTCATTCCTGTCATTCCTTCTCTTGTTATGAATGTGATATGCGGGCTGAGTCAGGTGCGCTGGCATGTTTTTTTCGTTGCGTCTTTCATAGGAAAAATCCCGAATATTGTCGTTGTTACCATCGCGGGTGCCAATTTTGCCAGCAATAAATTACTGTCTCTCAGCATTTATGGAGCCTACATTCTGATCATTATGCTGATGATTTATAAAAAGTTCCCTCATCTGCTGAAAGTGCAAAAAAAATAAGGAGGCCTGTTCCCCCTTATTTTTTTTCTGTCGCATGGCCTCCGAATTCATTTCGAAGCGCAGCAACAACCTTTCCTGTAAACGAATCGTCAGTTAAAGAGCGGTATCTCATCAGAAGCGACATGGCGATCACCGGGGTTGCTGTCTGCAGATCAAGCGCTGTTTCCACCGTCCATTTCCCTTCTCCCGAAGAATGCATAATGCCTTTGATCTGATCCAGCTTCGCATCTTTAGAGAAAGCACGCTCGGTCAGCCCCATTAGCAAAGAACGAATGACAGAGCCATGATTCCACACTCTTGCAACCTTTTCGTAGTCAAAATCAAATTGGCTGTTTTCAAGCACTTCGAATCCCTCACCGATTGCTGCCATCATTCCGTACTCAATGCCATTATGAATCATTTTCAAGAAATGTCCGCTTCCCGCTTCACCAGCGTAAAGATATCCGTTTTCGACGGCAGCATCCCGAAACAGCGGCTCCGCAATGTCCCAGGCTTCAGGGTCTCCTCCCACCATAAAACAGGCTCCATGGCGCGCTCCCTCCATTCCGCCCGACGTTCCGGCATCAAGATAATAGATACCCGCCTCTTTCATATGATTGTAGCGGCGAATCGATTCTTTATAATGAGAGTTTCCGGCCTCGATGATCATATCGCCGTTACTTAATAAAGGTGTCACATCGCGCAATACAGTGTCCACAACACCGTGCGGCACCATGACCCATAGAATACGCGGCGTATCTAATGAAGATACCAATTCGTTTAGATTCGTTGTACCTTCAGCGCCATATGCTTTCAGTTCATCAACAGCCGCTTGATTTACATCATACCCGACCGCTTGATGATTACGGTCCAAGAATTGCTTTCCTATGTTTATGCCCATTTTCCCTAAGCCGATTAATCCAATTTTCATGTCAGTTCCTCCTGGTTGTCTAAAAAGCCTTTACTCTTTATGTTCCCAGTGAACTGTATTGTGATACGCAAAAACCATATGAGCTTATAGGATTTCACTGCAAAAGGTGTGTTTCTTATGCAGCCTGTGTTTTTGATTTCCCGATACCGTCTGCGCCCCCCCATCTCCGTTTCTGAGCTCTCCTTTTATAAAACCATTAACTTATCCTTGATTTCCCAACCCATTAAGTTAAAATATGGGAAGAGAATTAGAGTTTTTCAGTAAAAGAAGGTGACATGTTGAAGGATCAATCTCACACTCTCATTGGAGTTACGAAAACCGCAGCATACTTTTTATATGCTGCACTTGGAATCATCGGCCTTACAATCGGGTATTTTATTCCGCAGATTGCAAAATGGGCTTTATCCCTTCAGTGGATTCCTTTTGAAGGACCGCTCCGTCTCATCACCTCTTTTCAGGGCTCATCAGCTGCATTTATCACTGCACTGCTCGTGATGTCCGCGGGGATTTGGTTCGCTCATTCGGTTATTGCAATGCTGCTGTCTGTAAAGATTACAGATGACACAGTGGAATTAATCAAAGGAAAGAAAGTGCAAACGATTCGTTCCGACGACATCGCTCTTGTGTTTATCGATCACAAACGGCTTGTCCTCCTTGGAACAGCCGGATATGAATTGGTACGCGAAGAAATTGATGAAAAACCAGTAAAGGTCGAGAAGGCCTTTAGAAAGCATAAATATAAATGGGCAGCAGATGGTGATCCATTTAAAGGTCAATTTCGCCGGTGGATCCCTGATGCACCAGACCTCTCCCCAGGCGCCCATGCTTTATTGAAAGCTCGTCACAATGCACTGAAAGACGAGGAAACAGACGATGTTGAAGAATTCCGTCTCGAACTGGCACAGCTGGGCATCGTTGTTCGAGACGAAGGAACACGCCAGTATTGGCGAAAAGCAGAGACCTATCCTCCGAACCTTCAGCATCATGAAGGTTCGTAACAACAGAGGCTCAAGATTGAGCCTCTTCTATTTACTGCACAATAAACAGTACTCTCGTGCCGTCAGGATAACCGCTCATTTGATTCCCTACCCACGAGCCGGCCCCGCGATTATCTGAAGGTGTCACGTATCGGACGTCAGCTCCTGCACCGCCTTCCTCACAAACGGCCATCGGCCACTCATCCCGGTCATACCCCGGCTTCGTCGGAATTCCTTTTAACGATTCCGCCCGCCTTTTATCCGCTCCATCCCTGTCAATGGTGCAAATCTCAGAATGTCCCTCTGCAATCGCATCTCTAATATGATCTCCTGTTTCCGGATAACGAGAGAGCGGAAAATACAACACTTTGTCATACAAAGAAGCTCCCTTGATCGGCTGCGGAACCATGGAAGAAAGAAAAACCGCTGCTGCAAGAAGTAGGCCTGCCATCCATTTTTTCATTTCCATCCCCCTATACATTTGTTCCATTTCAATGTATGGGCGCATGTGAAAGATTATTTATAAAATTTGAAGCTAGCCAGCAGCGGCTCCCTGCGATAAATTTCCCGGTACAGACACAGACAGCCTCCCGCTCACATACATTTACATATAGGCTTTTGCCTACATACTTTTGTGGAGGTGACGATGGTGACAGGTGTTTTCGCAGCGCTCGGCTTTGTTGTTAAAGAGCTTGTCTTTTTAGTATCTTACGTGAAAAACAATGCCTTTCCACAACCGCTCTCAAGCAGCGAGGAAAAAAAATACTTAGAGCTCATGGCTAAAGGGGATGAACATGCCAGAAACATGCTGATTGAGCATAATCTTCGCTTGGTCGCCCATATTGTGAAAAAATTTGAAAATACAGGTGAGGATGCAGAGGACTTAATCTCCATCGGAACAATCGGGCTGATCAAAGGAATTGAAAGCTATTCCGCCGGAAAAGGGACAAAGCTGGCGACGTATGCCGCGCGGTGTATTGAAAATGAGATTGTAATTACAAAAGGGGGGTGCATACACCCCTCTTTAATAAGTTTCAATATATACGGTGTCAGAATCCACCACGGTAACTTCTTTCACGATAAAGTTAACAATTGTTTTTTTATCTTCAAGAGTTAAGTTATCTGCACCGATTGATTGAAAATAGTCGATGGCTCTCTTTAGAGCATTTTCACTTGAGCTTGTGTCATCCAGAACTTTCATTTTTGATTGAATTTCGCTACACTTTTCAGTAAGCTGGTTTTGCTTTTTTTGCAGTTCAATAATTTGTGCTTTGATTTCATCTATGTCTAAATCATCGTCATCGCTTAGGCTGATTAGCGTTAAAAGACGCTTGCGGCCTTTTTTTGTTTTCTCTATCTCTTTTTGAATGAGTTCTAATTCATCAGACAGGTGATTTGATTGTTCAATCTCTTTAAAAGAAGCATACTTTTGGGGATTTGTGATGAATTTAAAAATCTCACCCCATACATGACGGTTTAGCTTATTCTCAGACATTTCTTTTCCGCATCCGCGGTCCTTTGCGCCAGAATAATTTTTCCGACAAGTATACACATAGTAGTCTTTACCATGTGATTTTCTTTTCTTTCCTGTCATGGTATTTCCGCATTTCCCGCACCTAACCAAACCTGATAACAAATAATTGTGAGGACTGATACTCAAGTGCTTTCGTTTACTTTGGCCTAAAAGCTCTTGAGCATAATCCCATTGTTCGGCTGGGATTATTGCTGGAATTGAAACAGTGATTTGCTCTTCTTCAGGTCTTATTTTAATTATAGATTTGTTTCCTGCCTGTTTTGAAACATAGGAACCCTCAGTGTCATATTTATACTGCTTATGTTCCCCCTTATAAGAAGAGTTCATTAATATCTGTCGAACAACCTGCCTGTGCCATACTTTAGCGCCTTTTTTTGTTTTAATCCCCATCTGAGTTAAATGTAGAGCAATCCCATTCACTCTGCCGAAATAAGGGCTTTTATGATCGGTGAAATAGTTGAAAATCATCCGAATGATTTTTGCTTCCTCTTCAAATATCTCAAGAGTTCTTTTCTCTTTAACAAATTTATAGCCATATAGTTTAGAATCTTTAATGATCATGCCTTTTTTCATTTTTTGAAGTCGACCGCTTGATGTCCGTTCTTTGATTTTGGCTTTTTCAAATTCTGAGATTGCTCCGCGCATTGCGAAAAATAATTGGCCTTCTGGAGAATTGGCGTACTCACCATTTACAAAAATCAAGGGTATATTTCGCTTTCGCAGTTCATCATCAATGATAAGCTGATTCATTAATTTACGAGAAAGACGGTCAGGATCGTAACAAATGACTTGACTTATAAGCCCTTTGCTTGCGTCCTCCCTCAAGCGATTCAAAGCCGGACGTTCCAAAAGTTCTCCTGAAAATCCTTCATCGGCATACTTTAGCACATCCTTGGTCCCTGCTTTCTTTATGCAGGCCTCGATCTGGCTGTCGATGCTCGATCCCTTGATCGCTTGTTCCTCGGTCGATACCCTTACATATATTGCTATCACCCTGGATCTCCTTCCTATAAAGTTTTATTAAATAATGATAGCAATCGTTAATGCATTTGTCAGCTTGCGGTCCCTCGATGATTATTACCTTCATAAAATGCATCACCCCTTGGATAATGCTATGTAATAACTGTTTGTCCTAATGAAGTGATTTTCAATGAGTGTAAAAAGCAGTAAAAAAACTACCGGTTTTTCACTACACTCATTAGGTCCTCACATGGTAAATCCTCATAGCATTTCCATTTCCCTCTCTTATGTCTAATTTTCACAGACAGATAAAAGGTTCAAAAATTTAACTTTACAAGGTGATTACATCGGCCGAAATTTTAGGATATATTATACATATGAGAATGAAACTTTAATAAGAGGAAAAGCTTTTCCAGTACGAATTTTCATTTTTATTAGCAGGTGTAGAATAGGGGGAGATGCATAAATGAAAAATATTTTTAATCAATTGCATTTAGAGGAAATTTTAAATCGTATTGACAAATTAAGCCCAATTTCCAAGCCCCAATGGGGTAAAATGGATGTTGCCCAAATGTTAGCACATTGCTCATCCTTTCAAGACATTGCAATGGGACTTTCTTTTCCAGCGAGAGGTTGGTTAGGAATATTAATAGGAAACTTTGTGAAACCAATTTTTTATAATGACAAGCCATTAGCCCAAAATATGTCCACGATTCCTGACATTTTGATTGTAGATGAAAAAGATTTTGAAACAGAGAAGAAAATACTGAAACAAAAAATCATAACTTTCCAAAATAATGGTCCAGAGAAGTGTACGACTCATCCACATCCTTTTTTCGGTAAACTTACTTCTGAGCAATGGGGAAAAGGGATATACAAGCATCTTGACCATCATTTAAAACAATTTGGAGTTTAGTAAGATTTTAGAAATATAAATAAATGATGACTAAATACTTTAACTGCTTAGAAATAAATAATCATTCTATTGTTAAAAATAAAATTCTTTCTTCAACTAAAGAGTGATCCCTGCTTTCTTTATACAGATCTCGTTCTAGCTAACGTTGCTTTATCACTTGTTCCTTGGTCGATTCTCTGCCATCCCCTTTGGGTAATGCTATGTAATAAATGTTTGTCCTAATGAGGTGATTTTCAATGAGTATGAAAACAGATAAAAAACCGATGGTTTGAAACCATCGGTTTTCTACAATACTAGGCCCTCAACATAGTAAATCCATATCATTGGTTATGAAAGCTTGTTTTCATTACACTTTTATACTCATTTGCCATTAATTCTATACGTTTATGTCAATTATGGTTAAAAAATGGTGAGCAAAAAAACACCCTCTAGTGTTTAAACTAACATACCGCCAAATAGTCCGAGTTATAAGTAAATGTTTTTAACTATTGAAAAGGGAATTCCACTAAATATTCCGAAGACCCTAATATTTAATTAAAGTCTTGCATTAACGTATCAACCACTTCTTTTACAGTTCTGATTTCTTTAATTGGCGTAATTCCAGTACCTATAGAAATATAGCCATCGTCTGTATTGCCTTCTAGCATGCCGATACGCATTCCAATTGATCCACGCATCATTTTTGCTATTTCTTCACGACTAACACCTTGTTTATCCATTTCTACTAGTTCATTCGCAAATTTAGTAGGTAAAGAACGATAGTATGCTGGTAAAGTACGGAACATTAGTAAATTTTCTGCTGTAGCATCTACAATCATTTGTTTCACGTTTTCTGCTGCTGGATTTTCTTTTGTTGGAATAAAGACACTACCAGCAAACACACCTTCAGCGCCTAAAGCAAATGCGGCACGCACTCCTCTAACATCTCCAATACCACCAGCTGCCATTACAGGGGTATTTATAGCATCTACAATCATTGGAACAATCGAAAATGTCCCAATAACTCGTTCTGGAACCGTACCACCTTCATCAAATCCAGTCGCTACATAAACATCTATTCCAAATTCTTCTGCAGCTTTTGCATTTTCAATAGTAGGAGTAAGTGGTCTATAAACAATTTTAATATCGTTTTCTTTTAATGGTTTAAAGATTCTTTCATCCAGTATATCGTTCACAAGAACAACAGGAACTTTCTCGTCAATAACTGTTTCTAAAATTGGCCATGTGTAAGCTAAATCACGATTTACGATTACAGGTACTCCAAATGGTTTATTCGTTAATGATTTTGTTTTTTGTATTTCAGTTCTCATTCTTTCCGCACTTATTTCGGGTGAACGAGTTATATCAACCTGACCGGCATTTGGACCTAGAAATCCTAATCCACCAGCATTGCTTACCGCCGCAACAAATTCGGCATTAGTAACCCAAGACATCGGGCCCTGTATAATCGGCTTTTCTATATTTAATATTTTGCATATTCTATTATTCATTATTGAATCCTCCTGCTTAGATTATTTTCAACCTTCAGTTGGTTTAAAGAAATACTTAGTTTACTAAATAATTTTCAGTTTGGCTTACTTATTAGTACAATATTTTGGGCAGAGTATCTTCCAGGTTACTAAATATTTATTTAGGGTACTAAATATACATTTGAGAGAAAACTTAAGATAAGTTTTTCTCCATACGCTTTATTAAATCCCTTAATATTAAGCGTTCTTCAGCTGAAATTGACTGTAGTAATTTTTCTTGGTGTTCATTCCATTTAATTCTAACGGGTTCTTCTAATTCTTTGCCTTTGTCCGTTAGATAAATTCGCATAACCCTTGCATCTTCTTCATCACGTTTACGGTATATGAAACCATTCTGCTCTAGCGATTTAACCATATTTGTTACCGTAGGCGGTTCGCATTTTAAATGTTCACATAGCTGCATTTGTGTTATTCCATCACCTAACCACAAACGCGAGAGTAAATTATCTTGGCCGACATAAAGATTGAGTTCTCTAAGGCTCTCACTATAATTCCGACGCATTTGGGAAGAAACTTTATCCAAGGACATACGAATATCACAGTCCACACTAATCTTCAAAGATAAACCTCCTCTAGCCAAAAAATATTTAGCGGGCTAAATATATCATGGTTGTGTTTTAGTTGTCAACGTTTCTACATTGATTGCTCTTCTTCAGCTAACCTGCTCCGTTTGTGACATAAGAATGGTATATCTTTCTTTTAGAAACCGATGCGATTGTTGAACAAAAAGTATAAGGAGTGAAACATATTATTCATGTATAACATGTTTCACTCCTTATTTTATATGACTTTTTACAATTTAGGTCTTGATAAACAATGAGACGAATAACGATAAGGCAAAAATTAAAAGATACCAATATGTTTTTTGTACTTCATTAAATCGAGTCCCTCAACATAGTAAATCCATGTCATTGGTTATGAAAGCTTATTTTCATTACACTCCTTATATTCACTTGTTATTAATTCTATACGTTTATATCAATTATGGTTAAAAAATGGTGAGCCAAATCAATAAACATTTGTCAGAGAAGAATTTAATTTAAAAGCGAAATAAAAAGCTGCATACTCAGGAAAAAGAACCTTTGGCGAAAAAAGAAAGAAGCAAACATATTTATGTGAATTTGTGGCATACATGATATACAAAAGGTGCGCTCTAACTGAGTGCACCTTTTGTTTTATGAATTGTATATTTCTCTGTTTAGATTCACAACATCCTCGTGTGAAAATTCAACATCCTTTTTCTCTGCAAATATTTCCATCACTTTGTCGCGTAGTAATGGTGCTTTTTCTTTATTCGCCCTTTTCAACGCTTTCGTGAGTTCATCTTTTGTTAGCTCTGTGCAGTAAGCAGGAGTTCCTGGCTGCTGTCTCCAAGAGTCACTTAAAGAACCACTGTCTATTGCATCGAAGCCTAACTCGGACACTACGTCCATGACTGCTTGTTTTTGTGATGCGTCATCACCAGCAACTGCCATCGCGATTCGTTCACTAGAATCTGCGGATGTTCCTTCATTTTCTAAAGTATAGGCTAATAAGTTGTTGAACGCTTTAATGACAGGTCTGCCTAATTGATTTGAAACCCAAACACTTTCAACCATCCCGTTCTCGATTTCTTCAATTTTGTCGTCTCTAAAAGGATAATAATTTGAAGTATCTACAATGATTACTTTCTCTCCGACTTGATCGATAATGTTCCGAATGTTTGACATTGCTTTTGTAGGAAGAGATATTATAAGAACATCAATATTTTTAATTGCATCCTCTACGCGCACCGGTGTTCCAGAAAGCTCTTTTCCTTCTAAATATTCAATTCCCCTTGCATCTGCAATTTTGACATCATGCCCATTCTTAACTAATTCTTTAGAAATAATTGAGCCAATTGATCCTGCACCTATAATTCCGAATTTCACTATTTTCCCCTCCTAAAGGATTTAAAAAGAATAATTCTGCTTAAAGTTACACAATTATTTGTTTACCAAATCGCAACATATAATCATTAGATATGAAAAACGAATTGAGTATTGAATATTTCTTTTACATATACTAGAATAAAACCATTTCTCATCTTTTTAAAGTGGGCAATAAAAAATGCCGTAGTACATTTTTTTGTACTTAACAGTAGAAAGCAGGTGAAAAGGTGTCTAGAATATGCAAGGATGGATTTGACAAAGAGTGTATAAAGGAACAAAGAGAAGTATATGGTATTGCATATACCCAAAATATGCTTTCAGGACGCTGGAAGTATATTATTCTTTGGTTTTTAAAAACAAAAGAACGTCGTTATAG
Organism: Bacillus sp. N12A5; assembly: GCF_026790125.1. Taxonomy (NCBI): domain Bacteria; kingdom Bacillati; phylum Bacillota; class Bacilli; order Caryophanales; family Bacillaceae; genus Bacillus; species Bacillus sp. N12A5. The sequence continues at coordinate 181,310 of NZ_JALAMR010000016.1, forward strand.
CGAAATTAAAGCTTTTTTATGGGACATTTCACAAGGTTCTCTTACAAAGCAGTTGAGAGAACTAGAAACAGATGGATTAATTAAACGAGAGGTTTTTCCGGAAGTTCCTCCACGTGTTGAATATTCATTAACAACTAAAGGGCGTGAATTTATCCCAATAATTGATATGATGGAGAACTTCGGCAAAAAATTCGGAGAGAAACCTGAGTGAAATAATAAGTAGAAGGTAAAATAACCTATTAATTCATAAAAAGGAATTATCCCTAAGCTAAACATAGGGATAATTTCTTTTTTATTAGAAGATCTCCTATGATTACAGGCAGTAAACCCTAAAGCAGGAGCCAACGTTAACTTATAGCTTGTTTATTTTTAAATGCTATTTTATCTTTCGTTTTTGTTAGATGTTTGACTGTAGTGATATTTTTAAAATAATTTGGTAATTCAAAATAATTCATATAGTATACATAATGAAATTATAAAAGTCACATAAAGTTTAGAAAAGAATTTGACAAAAAGGGTGATACGAACAAACCATGTACGGGATAAGAAGGGTGAATTTCAGACGTCCTAGCCCTTGCAGAAGGGGGAATTTTATATGAAAAGTCTAAGTCATTCATTTGTAAACGTAATTATTTTCTTTATTACGATTTTAGGGGTAGTTGCACTTATAAGCGAAATAACCAGATTAAACCGATCTTTCTTGCGATGATTGGCTCCTGCCTTTTAACCATCCTTCATATTCTATACACCTTTTCACCTACTTTCTACTGTTAAGTACAAAAAAATGTACTACGGCAATTTAAATTGCCCTCTTCCAAAAGATAATTAATGATTTTATTCTAGTGAATGTAACAAAAATACTCAACACGACTTTATCATATCTAAATGAGTATTTATCAATCATTATTGGAGAAATACAAGAGTTGGTCATTTACTAATTCCTGTGCAAAATCTTTTCAAGAAATTTATGTTCTCGACAATCTGTGCGCCAAGGCTACGTTAAATAATTTTCGGATGGGAGCGATCCAATTGAAAGGAGCGTGACCTTTCACTGCTAAACAGTATCTGTTGATTTGTTATAAATTGAATAGATTTCTTCTTCAATGTTATGATATTGAATCTCTTATGATGAAAAATTGGATATGAAAAAAGCCCATAAGTATTCTTTATATATTTTTGGTAATATATTTAGCCGGCTAAATATTAACGAAATTGAAAGGAGTTTTATAAAATGGCAAATAATCATCAGATACAGTTATCCATCTTAGATTTCGTCCATATTTTCAAGGACAGTAAGCCTACTGAAAGTTTAATGAATTCAACAGAGATGGCGCAACTAGCCGATAAGTTAGGGTATACCCGATACTGGTTTACTGAGCACCACAACACCACTAGCCAAATCAGCACATCTCCTGATTTGTTGAGTATGCATGCAGCAGCACATACGAAAAATATCCGTGTAGGTTCTGGGGGAATAATGTTACCTAATCATAGTCCCTTTAAAGTCGTAGAAAACTTTACTTTACTTGAAGCTCTACATCCTGGCCGGATAGATCTTGGAATAGGACGAGCGTCAGGAACCGACGGATGGACAGCTTGGGCCTTACAACGTTCACGGGAAGCTCTTGCCGCCAATGATTTTCCAGAACAGTTAGATCACTTAATTTCATTTTTTTCGCGAAACTTTCCAAGGACTCATCCTTTTAGCAATATTACACCTCCAGGTGATCCATCGTTAGTGCCTGATATATATATGTTGGGATCTAGTGAAGGCGGCTTACAATTCGCCATAGAAAAAGGACTTGGTTTTGCATTTGCAGCCCATTTAGCACCTCAATTAGCAATTCCAATCCTTCGCTCATACCGTAAAGAATTTAAGCCATCTTTGTATATGAAGGAGCCAAAAAGTATATTAGCTATTGGTGTTATTGCAGCAGAAACAGAGCAAGAGGCAAAGTATTTGGCAGGTCCAGTGGAGTTAATGTGGGCAAGAATGAGAACTGGTTCATCTAATTTATCATTTCCAACGTTAGAAGAAGCACAGGCTCATATCTATACACCTGATGAAGAGGCAGCTCGAAATGCTAATAAAGATCGGTTCGTGATTGGGAACGTTAATGACGTAGCCAATCACTTAAGACAGATGGCAAAGGCATCCTTAGTAGATGAAATCATGATAGCTGATTTTTATCCTAGTCAAAGCAGCCGACTAAAAGGATACCAACTACTAGCAGAAGAATTTAATCTACCTCTAAATAGGTAAAAAGAAGAAATAAAGTGGTCCAACTCTTACTTCCAATCATAAAAACGTATCATTCATTTTTGGTATATAGAAAGGAGAGGGAATAAATGACAAATAAAAAGCAGCTCAAAATTGGCGCTATTATTGATGGTGTTGGATGGAATTATATGGGCTGGCGCCATCAGGATATGCCTGCCAATGCTAGTGAAAATGTAGACTATTATGTACAAAAAGCTCAAAGAGCTGAAGAAGGTAAGTTTGATATGGTCTTTTTGGCTGATGTCAGCCATATTGGGCCTGGTATGATTCCACATTATTTGAGTATGTTTGAAGGCGTAAGTATTTTGTCTGCACTTAGCATGACTACCAGTCATATTGGCCTTACCGCAACCATTGCGACCTCATATGCAGATCCATTTACTGTGGCTCGACAGATGGCTTCTCTTGACAAGATTAGTAACGGTCGGGCAGGCTGGAATGCCATAACTTCTAATCCAGGAGGGTTAGCGAATTATAGCCGAACACATCTTTCTAAATCAGACTTATATCCAATGCAAAAGGAATTTTTAGAGATTGTGGAAGGTCTGTGGGACTCATATGAGGATGACGCTTTTATTCGTGATAAAGAAAGTGGAATATTCTATGATCCTAAAAAGATGCACGCTATAAACTATAGAGGAAGCTACTTTTCCGTGGATGGTCCATTAAATATTAGCCGTTCTAAACAAGGAAGACCTGTCATTTTCCAAGCTGGTACTTCATCAGAATTTATGGACATTGCATCGAAACATGCTGAAGGCGTATTGGTGAATGGCGACAATTTTGAATACGCTAAGAGCTTTAGCATGGAGCTAAAAAGAAGGGTAGCCCTAGAAGGTCGTTCACCATATGATTTTTTAATTATGCCGACGCAAAATCCAATTATCGGAAGAACAGAAAGAGAAGCTGAAGAAAAATTTCAGGAGTTAGAAAGCTTAATGCCATATGGATACAGAATACCAAAACCGAAGTTTTTTGGTTCGGCCGAGAAGGTAGCTAATCAAATTCAACTTTGGTATGAGGAAGGTGCTATGGACTTGCTCCTACTAAGACAGGAGCATCCTTCCGGATTTGATGACTTTGTTGATTTAGTTGTCCCTATCTTACAAGAAAAGGGGATTTTTCGTAAGGAATATGAATCACACACTTTACGGGGGAATTTGGGTTTACCCTATCCAGAAAACAGATATGAAAAATCAACTAAGAAATAATTTAGTATATACACGTTTGACTTGTCACTAAATACGAGAGAATCATAAACCATCATAAGATATAAATGAAGAAAAACTATCGTTAATTAAAAGGAGATTGTTTAATATGAAAAATCGAATTACAGAATTACTTGATATAGAGTATCCAATTATTTCAGCAGCAATGACATGGGTTACTTCTGCAGAATTTGTAGCTGCAGTTTCTAACGCAGGAGGGATGGGAGTATTGGGACCAAATGCTGGACAAACAGAAAAATCTTCAAGTCCAGAAGATACTGCTGATAGACTTAGAAAAGAAATACAAAAAGTCAAACAACTGACTGACAAACCTTTTGCAGTTAATTATATATTTCCCATGGATGAAACCAAGGAAGATCCCTTTACTAATGCTATTTTTGACATCTTAGTAGAGGAAAAAGTAAGAAATGTGATTGCTATCGGTCAAAAGGTAATTCAAAAGGAAGTTAATAGACTAAAGGCGCTTAATATTAATATTATTTATAGAGATCTCAGCCCTACTGCACAAAAATTAGTTGAGGCTGAAAAATCAGGAGTGGATGCTCTTATTGCAACAGGTTATGAAGCTGGGGGCCATATGAGTGACTACAAAATTAGTACACTTTCAATCGTACCTCAAGTAACTTCTTTGGTAAAAATCCCTGTCATTGCAGCAGGTGGTATCATTGATGGAAAAGGAGCTCAAGCTGCTTTTGCGATGGGTGCAGAAGGTGTATATATGGGGACACGCTTTATAGCCACAAAAGAGAACCCAGCTAGTGAGGCTACAAAACAAGCAATACTAAATGTGAAAAGTGAGGAATTTATTGAATTCAAATCCGGTATCGGACATTTAAGAACAATTCCTACAGAAGCTGGTAAAAAAGCGTTCGAACTTATCAATCAAGGAAAACCAGAAGAAGCCTATAAATATTATGGAAATGGTTTTAAAATTGGTATGTTAGATGGGGATTTAGTTAACGGCACTATAAGCTTATCCGAAGCTGCAGGTGGAATAAAAGAAATTAAGACTTGCGCCGAAGTTATTAATGAAATAATGAGTACCCTTGAAAAATAATAGTTTAAGTCCCTTTTTTCAATAAAAAGAACTTTAATGGAGTAACGAAAAAAGCCCAATTTCTCTATTTTAATACGGAGGAATCGGGCTTTTTTTTGGAGATTTCTCAATGTTATAAATCTGCATTTTTCCGAGGCTCCCCCACCTACTTCGTGTTTTTGTTTATGTTATTTTCTTTTAAAATATCTTTACATAATTTAGACCTCTTTCCTATTGTTAAGTACAAAAAAATGTACTACGGCAATTTAAATTGCCCTCTTCATAAATTAGAGTGTTGATTTTATCATATTGTATACAAGTTACATTATTTTTTAAAAATAACTCTAATCCAACTTAATCAGTTAAATCTAATATTTAAGAAAGGAAGAATGTCAAATGAATAATACAATTGAATTACTTCGTAATCATACTTCCATTCGGTCTTTTACAGATCAACCTCTCACAAAGGAGCAACGAGAAGCAATCTTTAAGGCAGCTAATCAAACTTCATCTTTCAGCCTTCTCCAGGCCGTTTCTATCATTAGAATTACAGATCCAGATCTTCGAAAAAAAGTGATGGAGCTTTCTGCGAACCAGCCTTATATTGAAGAGGCAGCAGAATTTTGGATTTTTTGTGCAGATTTTAACCGAAATCATCAAATTGCTCCCGATGTAGATCTTGAGTATATTGAATACCTTTTAATAGGTACATTTGATGCTGGGCTAATGGCTCAAAATGCTTTGACTGCAGCCGAATCAATGGGACTCGGTGGTGTATATATCGGTGGAGTAAGACTTCATATTACCGAACTAACTGAGGTATTACACTTACCGAAGCATGTGGTTCCTTTAGTGGGGCTATGCATAGGCCATCCTGCTGAAGAGAAACCTGGACTAAAACCACGTTTGCCTCAATCAATGGTCATGTTTGATAATCAGTATCAATCGCTAGATGAAGAAAAATTAGCAACCTATGATCAACAGATGCGTGAGTATTACCAGAATCGTCCTGTTAAAGCGCCTTTCACAGTGAGAAAAGTAAAGGGGTGGAAAGATCATATTGAGGATCATCTTGAAAGAAGCAAACTCCCCTTCATGCTTGAGTATTTAAATAAACAGGGATTTGCTAAAAAATAAATTGAATATTTCTGCAATCCATCCAAATAAAAGAGGAAGAGTTTTGACGCTCTTCCTCTTTATGCATCAACTCGATCTGTGGCAATTTTAAAATCCCACCCATAAGAAGCACTGTCAGTAATTCGTTTTTTCTCTGCAAGTCAGTAAAAGATAACCTAGCTTGAAATAAAAAACTAGTTACTGACTGATTAGTAACTAGTTTGATGAAATAACTGGGGGTAAAACTTTTGGAAAGTGCTTGGTTATAGTTACTCATCGCTAATTTTCTGTTAGATAAAATAATTAAAAGAACACAGCAATAGATCACTGTTACTAATTATTTTTTATTAACACAAATAAAAAAGGAAAGGGTTCATCCCCTTTTTCCTTTAATCATCAACTAGACTGCGGTTTTAAACTAATCATATTTTTCGCTTCGCCTCATACGATAATACTTTTTTGAAGGTTTAAATTTCCTCGATAAACCTTATTAATAATTGAGTCCGTGATTAAAGAAACAGGGATTGCAGCTGCTCATGATGATGATATAGAATTTAACAGTACTATGGTTGAGCCTTTATTTATTACAAATAAGATACTTAAATATGTTTACATTCTTCCTACTGAAATGGCAGAGCTAGACGTCAAATGGAGACGTTAACTGGAAAAAAAATCACCGAAAAAAGAACACCCCATCGAAAAATACCCAGAATGAGAGAAGTAAACCCAAGAATAAAAAAAGAGGAGTAAACACACGGTCAACTCCTCTAATTTTGTTTATTTACCTTTTGCTTCTTCATAGTCTGGTGTTCTCTTGATAGCCCCAGCCTTGTTCTCCGAAAGCGCTGCTTGTTGATTCTTTATGGTTCAATTCCTTAATTTTTTCTGTCAAAACTGCTGCTTATACGTTTTGTCCATTCGCGAAAAATGAAATGGAATAAATTAGACTTTCACATTCAACTTAATTTAAATTTTTTATAAATAGGTGATACTCATTTGGTAAATAGACCGATAATCTGAAATACCATATAAGCAATACCAGCTCCAATCAATGGCCCTACTGCTACACCATTTAACAGTACAACAGCAAGGATTGTACCAACGACAAGCGCTACTGTCACCTGCGGGTCTGATGACATTAAATTAACACCATATTTACCCATCACCGCTACCAGGATACCTGCAACTAACGCTACCCATGCATAATAAGATTTCACGCTTGCATATAGTTCATTGAAACCGATCTCCCCACTTGCAATAGGGACAAGTACTGCAATGGTGAGGACGGTAATCCCAATACTCAATCCTTTGGAAGCTAGAAAAGGAAATACTTTATCATCCAACTGCAGAACCTTAATGCCAAGCAGCACGTATGCAGCAATTGTAATGGATTGGTTCTTACCTATGATTCCTAAGATAAAAATAATTACTAAGAACAATGATGAAGTATTTAACAAGATTCTCCCTCCAAAAAACTAACAAAAAAGATATAAGTGCAGAAAAATACTAGATTCTAGTACAAAATCAATTAAATATAATAATGTAAAATGTAGTGTTTGTATTTTTAATTTCAATAAGTCTATGAGATGTTTTTCTGTTTTCAATACCATTTTGAACCCTTTATCATCTCCTTACTTTTTTAATGCAGAATAATATTACCATATATCAGGTCGACGGTCGACTTAGAAAGGCTACTATTTGTATTTCTCCTCCTTCACGTTTTTTTGAGATTACTGCGTTACTTTTGAGACTTAACTCAACCTCACGTCAGTCCTTTTTAAAGACAAAAAGAGGAGCAAACACATGTTTACTCTCCTCTAACTTAGTTTCTTTACTTTTTACTTCTTCATAGACTGTTTTTTCTTTGACAGCCCCAACCTGTAACTTTCTCCGTTACCTAGCATATATTCAAGTTCCTTAATACGCAAAAAAAGTTATTGCGTTCTCACCGAAAATTCAAATTGCGGTGCCTTATTTCCTTTTTTCTCTCATTAAAGCTACATATACGTGAAGGATTTAAAAGTGGATACAACCTTTATTCCTTTTGATTCAATTGTCAATGTTAAACCAAACCAATACATAAATAAAAAAACCCTCAATTGAGAGGGTTTAATCAGTTTCATGTTTGATTCCGGTCAGAAAGTTGATGATATGCTTCATTTTGCTCTACAGTAAAAGTAGTAACGAAACCTAAACTTAAAGTAACTGCAGTAAGAATAATGATTACGCCTTTTTTAAAATTCATACAGGCATTCTCCCCTCTGAATTTGTTTTTGCGTTTCAAGCATTTTTTGATGATAAACATATGATGTTTCAAATTCCTTTGATTTTGCAAAAACTTCAGCCGTATCAATCGCGATATCTTCCACATACGCATAATTCTTATTTCTTTCTAAGTAATCAATAGTTTTTTTGATTCCCGCTTGATCTACTGCATTAATATAAAGTGCTTCCAAGTACTTTTGCAGGGACACAAAAAGTTTATCACCTTGGGATATCGCAGCGGATAAACCCTTTTTACTCATTTTTATTGCTTCACTTGTTTTCCCCTGCTTAAAAAGAAATTTAGCGTATGTAAACAGGGAATGTGGTAAATTGCTCAACTTAGCACTTTCTGATACCTTGGCAGCCTCATTTAAGAAATGATCTGCTTTATCATTTATTCCTAAATCTGCGTAATTCTTTCCAAGATTGTAGTAAGCCGAGCTAAGTAGCCTTTCATTGCGATCTAATTGTTTGGACAACTCTAAGGCTTTTTCAAGGTGCGGCAGGCTTTTCTCGAAATGTTTAAAATCAACGTAATTTCCAGATATCACGAAATGACATTGTATTTTTCGCACTTTATAAAGTTCATATTGATTATAAATGTCCATCGCTTGTTTAACATGGTGCATAGAGATATGATTTTGCTTCATAATATAGTAAGCTTCAGCCAACTTAAAATGAAATTCCGCCTTCTCAATATCATCATTTACATGAGTAAGGTGTTTTTCTGCTTCTCGATAAAAACCAATTGCTTTGACATATTCCCTCTTATCAAACTCATACATCCCTCTGAAAAACAGAGAATAATACGACAACAGGCCAGATATGCCTTTATTTGAAGTCTCAATTTTTTCAAGAAGTTCGTCAATAGTTGGTCTTATACGTGTTGTTACGGGTTCCAAATAATCTAACATGATCTGATGACGAAATTTCATTAGGGAGAAGTAAATGAGTAAATACTCATCTTCCTCCATCCGTTGGATCTCTTGCTCCACCTCTGCCTTTAAAATCTCTGCATCCGGGACACTAAATTGACGTATCATCTTATACCATTCATTGATTTTCACGCCAACTTCTGACGATGATAAAACCGGATTCACAGGACCCCTCCTTTTATGTCTTTTTATGTGATATTCTAACATTTCCAAAAAGTGTTTGTACCGCAAAAAAACCGCAAACTTTTTATTCGATATTCTTGATATGATCAATCAAGATAATTTTAAGTTCGTTTCTTCTTTCTTCCATGGTAATATTTTGTTATATGATTAAATGAGAGGGTATGATTATGAAAGTCTTTGAAGCTAAAACACTTATGTCTGAAGCTACAGACCGCGCCAAAGAATATAAAGAGCTAAGGACGCAAATGGTCAACTTGAGAAAAGCTTTACAAAGCGTCGCTGAACTGGACGACAGCGAATTCTCAGGTAAAGGTGCTAATAACATTAAAGCATTCTATCACGATCATGTTGGTGTCACTGATCAATGGATCGACTACATTGATATGAAAATCGCATTTTTTAATAGCATTGCCGGAGCTGTAGAGGACAAAGGTCTCTCTGATGCTTATATTGAAGAGTCTTTTTTAGAACATGAACTGGCTAACGCCCATAAAAAATCAAAGTCCATCATGTCTGAACAGAAAAAGGCCATGAAAGATATCCTAAACGATATTGACGACATCCTCCCGCTCGACCTGTTTTCAACAGAAACCTTCAAGGATGAGCTTGCAGATGCCAATGACAAACGAAAAAAAACAATTGAAAAACTAGGTGACATTGACGAAGATTTACTGACAGAATATGCCCTGTCAGAGCCAAATGAACAATTCATCAAGTCAGATTTCCAAAAGCTCCAAGAAGCAACTGGCAAAGGGAAAAACGCTACGCCCATTCACTACAACGCCAAGGCATATCGCGAAAGCGACATACATAAGAAAAAAGGCGATATTGAGAAGCGAACGGATGCTTATTTGACGATTAAGAAGAAAGAAGAAAAAGAACGGGAAACCGAAAAGCTGAAAGAAAGACTGAAAAATTACGACTATGCTGATGCAGATGAGTTTTATTCAATAGCCAAAACCATTGGTTATGATAATCTTACTAAAGATCAACAAAGGTATTTTACACAGATTGAAAACACACGCGAGTTAATGGCTGGTGCCAAAGGTACTGTTACAGCCCTTTATAATATGACAGCTGAAACATTAGACTATATGGCACACAATCATCCTGTCGACATGCTTATTAATTCTGCAGTCGCAGTTTATCACTATGATTCCACATTTAATTCAATTAAAGATGCAATAATAACCTCCTATGTAAGAGACGTAAAGAACGGTGACACAGAATCAAAGGCTCATTGGTTTACATATGCAGCAGTAAACATCTTTGGCTTAAAAGGTGCTGGTTCAGTTGCTAAAATAGGAGTGAAAACAGCCGGAAAAGCTGCAGTCAAAAAAGTGTCTAAAAAACTAGATGAAACTCCTGATCCACTAACAGCAATTAAACCGTTTGTCATGCGAGAAGATATTGTTGTAGCAGGTGGCATGCCTTATAATGTCATCAATGATGTGAGCACAAAAGACAGGCTGCTTCAGCTTGCTAAAAAACTAGATGATAGCAGAAAACCGTTTACAGGTAAGGAAATAAATCTTCCTTGGTTAAATAAAGAAAAGTATAGTGCTGTTGAAATAGACGGCAAAGTAAAGGTTAAAGGTGAAGTTAGAGATGTAAGCCGGAGAGTCTATACCTTAAAGGACATTGATATTAATCAAAAAACTCCAAAAGGAAAAACCAATCTTGAATTAATGAAAGATGGTAAATCTCCTTATGCTAAAGACGGAACACAGATTAACTTACATCACCTCATACAAGAAGAAAGTGGAACATTGCTTGAGATACCTAACAGTTTACATACAAAGTATAGTGACGTGATACATGGCCTAAAAGGTAATGGTGAAAGCTTTAGGAATGATGTTTACCTGGAGAAACAATACAATAACTTTAAGACAAGGTATTGGAAGTGGAGAGCAAAACAATATGAAAAAGAATAAGGAGTTATAAACCATGGATTTTTATTTGAAAGTAAAAGAATTCTTAGCTGATAATGCAAAGGAAAGAGATTTTACAGGTGGAGTCGGAGAAGATAAAATTTTAAAAATAGAACAAGATCTTCAAGTTACTCTTCCAGATAGCTACAAATGGTTTCTTAGAAACTATGGTTCTGGCGGAATTTATGGAATCGATTTATTAGGCTATGATTTTGGCGGTGCTTCAGTTATAGAAACAACCAGGGAATATCGTGAATATAGGGAATTGCCAAGTGGATTGGTAGTTATAGAGCATGTTGATTTTTTTGGTTATTGCTTAGATACCAATAAAATGAACAGTGAAGGAGAATGTCCAGTTGTTATTTGGAGTGAATTTGGTGGCTATAAAGAGCTTGATTCGGCGCATTTTATAAAGTTCTTTTATGCAAGACTTCTTGAGATGAAAGAAAACTGGGAAGAGGATGAAGACTGGGACGATTAAGCAAAAAAATGAATTTAAAGCCCCTTGCAAATGAGGGGCTTTTTTTCATTGAAACGAATATATTTCCATACTTTGAAAACAATATTAAAAAAAGAGTGTGGTCGTGTATGATTTTCAATTTATTTTGTTTATTATTACCTTGGGGTATTTTTCTTATTCACTTAAAAAATAGACCCTTTTTGACTTTGGAACACTTGTTGATTATCGGTTCATTTTCAGCATTGATCGCTTCACTAATCAACGAAGTTGGATACAGTTTAAAATTCTGGTCAATAAAACCTTTTGAATACCGCGTATTATCAATGCTCCCTTATGATTTAGGAATATATACAATTCTAGGCGTATATCTTGTCTATTTCATAAAGATTTTCCGCTCTCCGTCTTTTTTGATTGTTTCCATAACATTAATTACTACATTGTTTGAATTGGTTTTATATAAATTTGAATGGATCATTTATTCAAATGGATGGAATATATTTTTCACTTTTTTAAGTTATTTACTGGCCTATTCCTTGGTGTTTTTCTTTGCAAAGCTAACAAGATTCTTATAATAGCCCATCCATTTTCGCTTTCGTTTTTGGTCCGTAACTGCCTCTAATTTCAGTAGAAAAAAGAGCCCTTCTTTAAGTAAGGACTCTTCTCAATTTAGAATTATTAATTTTTATTTAAACCAAGCTTTCTTTAAATTGTTGGTGAAATTACTATCATTAAAAGGAACATTTGCTTTACCGAAATCTGCTGTATTTAATGCATTCCTTGCGGCAGGAGTTAAATCATCCCAATCGATTAACGGTTGAGTACCACCTACAACACGATCGCTCATCATCAATTCGTGGTTGAGTGGCCACGTGCTGTCATAGGCAATCAAAGGATGAGTGCCATCTTTCATGTTGGTTCCGCTTGGTGCTACATTTGTGAATTTTCCATGTCCAGAATATGCAATTGATAAAACCTTTGGATTTTGATTTGCTGGATTATCAACCCATACAACGATTCCTTCCCAGTCATGTCTGTGACCTAAGCTTGGTGAGGCTTCATCTTTAGGAAAATACCAAGAATACATAATTGCCCAAACCCCATTGTGCCATGCAGAACGTGAATATACTTGTCCAGTATTTTTGCTGCAATGTCCTTCAGATGCTCCAGTAGGCTCTAAACCGCCACTTGTATTACCTTGCGCATCTACTGCAGGAAAAGGCACACAGCCGCTATAAACCTTTAAATATGGTTGAAAACGTTTCGCTGCTTTTTGAGTAACAGTGGTAGGAACCACCTCTCTAAAACCCACAACTTTATCATGATCGATTACAGCTGCATTTGCTGTTGAAACCATGCTAACAGAAGTGATTACAGATAAAAAGAGAGCCAAGAAAATTTTGTTCATTATTTCAACTCCTTTTAAGAATATTGACAACAATTAAATACCACAGAGTTGGAATAAATATCAATATCTTTTTTATAGTTGACTGAATTTTCATACCATATCACTATTTTATTTTTCTTATGTCTTTGAATTCAGTAAATAATGAACTCTTCAAAAATAAATAAAATGTCCTCCCTTTAAAAAAGAGGGTTGTTATTTCAATAATGATTCAAGTTTAGCTTTCGTATCCGGTCCATAAATACCGTCTTGGGTAAGACCATACATCGACTGGAAGCGTTTGACCGCGTTCGCCGTTTTTGGTCCATAAATACCGTCTATACCGTTATTCTTTGCTCCTTTATCCGGGTAGAAATAAAGAGCCGCCAGCGCTTTTTGAATCTGCTTTACGTCATCACCTCTACGCATAGGGCTTGTCACTTTATAGATGCCAGATGGTAGCGCATATGACGTTTTTTTGCTACTTGAGTTTGTTTTCTTTTTAGTTGCACTTGTTTTGCTTGTGCTTGTTTTTCCACCTAGCGCCTTTAATTCTTTTTCAATGGCAGCCTTAACTTGATTCCATCTTCCCTCTGACAAAATACGGTGCGGGCAATACTTACCGTTCCAGTCTTGGTGCTTACGGACACGATCAACACCCCATCCGCGTTCTTTCAGTAGCTGCGCCACAAACTTAATAGCAAGCTTTTCCGCTGCCTTATATCGTGCCCCTCCTGACTTGCTATAACAAATTTCGACACCAATCGACTTACGATTCCCTGTACCATTTGTTCCATCTCCTGTGTGCCAAGCGTTACGATTCGTTGGAATCCCTTGAATAACTTGTTTATCGTCTACTGCAAAGTGAAAACTCGTTGAGCTAGAGTTATTCTTCATATATGAAATTTCATTGGCTGCTGAAGCATCATTTGCAGTGTTGTGAATAGTGATGTATTCAGCTTTCATAGGGTTAGGACATTTCAATCCATACTTTGATTTAGAGACTAGATTCTTTACAACTTTAATGGCCATATATCCTCTCTCCTTCTGTCTGTGTAATAAAAAAAGCCACTGGCTTAGCCAGCAGCTTTGTCTGCGTTATTCTTACTCTATTCTTTTTCGTTCTCAATTGTTTGTAATCGATCTGTTATCGTTGAAGGGATTTTAACACCGATCTGTGCTAAGTTTTCAGTTATTGACAAGCCTTCATTAGCAATATAAAAAAGAACGGTACCAAAAGTTAGGACACCGTTTAAATTGAGGACTGTATCAATAACGTTTGCTAAAATGACCGCAAAGAAATTGAGCAGCTTGCGGACATAGCCAAACCATGCGCTTCGGCTTCGCAGTTTCTTGAATTTCCATGCCTTAATTACTCCTGTTAAAACGTCAATTATGCTAAGTACTAGAAGTAAATCAAGGTACTTCACCCCTCCAAATAAATATACTCTTGCTAAATCTAATGTTTCAAAATTGATAAACAAACTTGTCTCCTCCATTTCTAATCACCTCCTCCGAGGCAAATAAAAAAGGACAGCCGGATCTTATGAGACGGCCGTCCCTCTAACTGAAAAGTTTCCATTTGTTAAAGCTGTAAGCTCCATAACGATTTCTTTAAAACCGGTAATGTCAAAAGACCAGGCTTCAGATTTCCCTTTTGTGCTAGTGGCAAACGTTCCGTCATCCACTTTTTGCCCTCTCAAGGCTCTTTTTGTTCCCGATAAGGATTTACCCCAGAACTTCAATTCACTTGTCTCAGCCGTCCCATAAACCTCAACGAGTAACGTTTTGAATGGTCCAACAGTTAATGGGTTACCCTCACCTATGGTTTCTGTTTTATCGTGAAAGACAATATCCATTGTTTTTGCTTGAGTATCTAATGAGTTAAGGTTCAAGCCTTCAGTTTGAACTTTTAAACGACCATCATTAGTTAACCCGCTTTTATCTAACTGGACTGAGAACGGAGTAACTGCTGTAATAGGAACAGTGTGGTTAATGTTTATATCCTCTTCACCTGCGCCCAGTGACTGGTATAGTAAAAATTCAGATTGCTGTAGGTTACCATTTACATATCTGAAACGGAAATAGCGTTTAGTTAAATGAATCCATTCAGTCTCACCAAGTGTATTTGCTTTAACAACCAACGAAGAGACTGTGGTCCATGAATTCATATCGTTACTTTCTTCAATGAATAAGGTACCTTCACGATCAGAATAAGCATGACCTTTTACTTTTGAAATTAAAACCTGACCTAATCGATCTTGTCCATATTGCGTGTATACTTCAGTGGCTTTTAAAACTACGTTCGTCAGCAGCTCTGAATTACCGGAGATTGAAGCTACCGGCACAACAAAATCTCTGTTTCCTTCTCTGTATGGCTTGGCTGCCCCCGGCTTACCGGTTGCATCTGTTGGAAATTGAAAACTATATGATGCCATTAAAAATCCTCCTTGCTATTGTAGATCATTAGTGGTGAGCATGGGTTTACAACGGAACCACCTCCTTTAAGGCAAAATAAAAAAGCCCTAAATGGCTTCTCCTGTGATCTCTTTATACTTTCAGCTGTAATGAGTTTTTTCTCTATTCCTTCCTGTAAATCTTCGGGCGAGCAATCTTTGAGATGAATTGCCTGTTTCACCATTTCAGAAGAAGCCCAGTTATAATGCAAAGCCAGCACCCAATAATTCATGAATCTCTCCCTCCTTGTAGAGTAAGTAACTGCAACTTTATTTTTGAGAGCTCGCTTCCCAAAGTTTGGTTTAATTCTTCAAGCTGTTTACGGGCTAGCTTCTCCTGAGATAACTCTTGAGCGAGTAGCTCAATCTGATTGGGAGATTCATAAGACGTTTTTTTCTGTGACTCCTCCCACCAGGCCTCTAATTCTTCTTGAGTCGGTAACGGCGCCCTGATATTCCATTTCTCAATGTATGAGCCATTCCCGTCATTCCGTAATTCAAAATCTTTTCTCGGTACTGCGTTAGGGTATTTGTACATAATCGCATCATACAAAATCATAGAAGCACCTCCTAAAATCTCGGGTAATTTCTGCCGCCGATTTCTGTGATATCAAAGTAGTTATACCATCCTGAGTTATCAGAAATATACCGTGAAGTATTACCGTCATAACCCACATAAAGATACATTTCTATATAGTCCCCCTTATCAGCTGGAACAGTGGCAGCTCCATATACTCCTACATTGAAATCTGTGGTATCAGACGGGCTAGCAGGACTATTTCTATAATGTGCTATGTTCTTATAAATCGTTCCGTTTAAGTAGATCTCTAATTCATAGTTGGCATATCTCTGAACGTTTTCAATATATACACCGGCATTGACTAGAAACATTCCACTGTTTGGACAGATAAACCGGCAATTATTAGTGTCAAAGGCATTATGACTGTCTTTTATCTTTCGATTAAAACGAATTTTTTGCTTTTCGCCTTTAATAAGAAGTTGCTTACCTGTTGTTCCAATATTCGCATGAGCAAAACCTGATATCTTTTGCCAAGAGGTCCAGCCTGAACCACTCCACCAGTGTCTAATCCAGACTCCTGTACTTTCGTAGTAAGTCCCAGACTCATTTCCTGTCCCATAAAAGAATTGGGTAAATCGGTAATTATTATATTTTTCATTTTTGACAATGCCATAACCCAAAGGATAGCCCGTATTATTGCCCTGACCAATGTCCATTAATGTCAGTCCTAACGGATATTCTTCCCCTCCTGTTCTTGCATCTTGAATAGCATTGTCTCCAGTAATTAATGTTAGATTGTTATTTTTGTAGTTGGTATCCACGTAATGTTTTGCATCCGATAAAGCCTTATCAGCTTTTTCCTGAGCTCCGGCAGTTGTTTCTTTTGCATTCCAATTCTCCCGCTCTACTGGTGTTATGTGCCGTTGTGAATCATTAAGATGCTCTTCAAATTCTTTTTTCGAAGCTTGCTGTACATTATCAACGTTCCCTAGCCCGATTTGCGCCTTTGTTGTATTGTGAGGGTTGTTCATGTCATTTTTATGTACAGCTAAATCTTTATGCGCGTCTTGAATACCTTTCTCCCAACGGTTCACATCATCTTCATTAATCGGATCGTCCGGGAGCCAATATGTTTTTGCATCATAAGCCATTGTTACACCACCTCAAAAGTAATCCTAAAATCTAGCGTTCTGTTATTACTGACGTCTAAATCTGTTGTTCTTTCCGTAATTACGTTGTTTTGTTCATCAAGGATCTGCACACTCTTAATATGCTTTATATCTTCCTCTCGTTGAGTAAGCACCTTGACAACGGCACCCTGAATGGTGAGTTCCACAATTTTTGTTTCATTTCCATTCAGCAGCACCTTCGATATCCTATTTTTCAAATCTGCTGCTGTACGCTCTCTATAAAATTGCGAAATCATGCTAGGACCACCTCGTTATTATTGAGCGTGACGGAATAACCTACCTTTAGCTCACTTGATTTTCGATAGCGTCTGTTATTCAAAATGACAGTATCTTTTATCTTGAGTGGCTCATTCAAAGCAGCTCGCAAGGTATATGCCAAATGAGCTGGCTTCATATTCTCCAATGTTTCTATGAGCTCGCTCATATGCTGCATATCATCTATATCAATATCAACATTGAAACGATACTCTCTAGGAAGTAGCCGGACCTGAGCTGACGGATTTTTCAGGAACCGATTCAACGCTTGTTCAATGGCCTTATATGTTGCGGGCGGTATATTGGACATTTTAGAGATTAGACGCAATCGGCGGATCTCATCGGTGTCACCTGATTCCCGCGGCACGTTCAAAATCTTTTCCCACCGATCAAGCCCCCAGGTTGCCGTAGTAACAAACAGCTGATCTGTCAGATCAAAGATGCTGTTATTTTGCTTCTCAAATTCCGGAGCTTCCGCTTTAAGAAGTTCAGCCATTTCCTTTAACTTGGTAAGGAACGGCGGCAGGTAAGCAGTCATTTCATCGAGTTTGCTCAATGATGTTCACCTGCTCCAATTTAGGGATTTCGACGTCACTCAGAACCAAATTTTCGGCCACGCCGTTGATTTTAATATCTGCGTAATCACTTACTGAAGGTGAATTGTAGACGATATTATTAATCTGCGATAGACGGATAACGTTATCTTCAAAAGCAATCTTTTTAAAAAGATTTAAAACACCTGATTCGATTTCTTGCTTTACCTGATCGATAGAGCTATTGACCTCGGGAAGTACCTCGGCTGAAATCTCAACCTCTTTCCATACCGCACTCTCCACTGTGACAAAGGCACCTATTGGCGCTTGCCCCTCACCTTGTCCAGGTTCAGGATCAATATAGTTTTTCACCTTTGATATTAAAATATCGGAAGCAGGTTCCAAGTTAGCATTGGTCACGACAATTTTGACTGTGCCGTCCCCGTTCCAAAGCGGAAAGACCTTTACCTTCCCTACTCCGTCTACTTCTTCAGCCCATTGTTTATAGTGAGCTTTATTGGCACTGACAGCTTCCCGACGCACGCGGGTAAAATACCTAGCTCTTAAACTGTCATCATCCTCCTCTTCTCGGCCAGGGATTAGAATCTCTTTCACGATTGCTTTTTGGAGTCCTGGTATGGTGTCTAATGACAATAGATTCTGGCCTGAAATATTTGCGTTCCCCGCTTCCCCCGCTTTTTCACATTCCAATGTTCCGTCAGCTGTGTATTGAAAATAAAGATTATCTACATAAAAGCGAGCCCCTACAGGAATGGTCACGCCCTCAGTAAACTCCGCTGCCCTGACTGCTTTTGTGGCAGCCGTTCGCTCGATGCCGGCTTCAGTAGCCCGACGATCTAAAAATTCCCCTTGTGCTGTGTCCGAGAAGACAAGTTCCAGCACCGTATCGAGCCAAATATAAGACTTGGCCAATTCTGCAGCTGCAGGAGCTAACGCGTTATAAATCACGCTGCCTTCCCTTGTATCAATGTCCGCTGAAATGCTGTTCAACATACGGTCCATAATCACTTCAAAGGTTTGATCCTCAAACATTTTCACCAAGCACCTCCTCGATCTCCAATGTTCCTTCATCAGTCTCGACTGTAAAGGAGACACGGAACGATTCACCTTGTTTTTCTATTTCAAAATCTGTAACAGCAGAAATCCGATCGTCATAGATCAGTGCTTCCTCTATCAGCCGCAGGATCTCCATTTTCTTATATGCGTCTGTTGTTTCGTTATCTGCCAACACTTCTTGAAGCTCATTTCCAATGTCATGACTGTAAACAGAATATGCATATCGCTCAGTATGGAGAGACAGATACACAAACTGCTTAATCGCTTCAAGGCCTGTGATAATTTCATTTGTGATACGGCCATTTACAAAATCTATTTTGTAGGTTATCGAAGTCTCTATGACTTCGCTATCATCTTCAATATCATCAAATTCAATTTCTGGCGAAAGGGCCAACTCAGGCACCCCCTATATTTTGTCGAGAATAAAAAATGATTGCCCGCCTTTTAAGGAGACAATCATCACACGCTCACCAGTATTCAACGCTTCTTCTTCACCGGGCCGCAGCCGCTTAGGAATAATAATCAAATCAGACGGAATAATTAGCTTTTCATTTTCATTAAGCTTAATTTCAACAGGAGAAACGGAAACCACTTCAGCCGGCATAATATCCACCGGTGACTCAGAATCAACTGCACCGACAGCCAAATGTTTGATTGCTTCACTTAATCTCATGAGGAAACACCATCAGGGATAGAATTTTTCTCAACCACATCAATGGTCATCGTGTGTGTCGATCCTTTAAATTCGTGTTTATCTGTATCGATCCAGTATGTCTTCTTAACCCCAACTTCCGGAATTGAAATATAGACCGGCAAACCGCTCTGAAGATCTGGAATCCCAATCGCTTGAATACTCTTGAGTTCTTTTTTGACGCCTTTTTTCTGTGCCTGTTTGACTTTCGCACGCTGCTGAAGCTGTGCCTGGTTAATGTTATCGGAGACCGTTTCGACATACTGAAGCACACCGTATTTACTGATGCCAGAGCTATCACTTGCGGTGGCCGTGTAAGTTTTTTTGTCTTTCTGACGCCGCAACTTTACTCTTGTGACTGTGTCATTAATGGAAGTGCTGTATTGATAACCAGTAATGTTCACACCCGATTCTAGCACCCATACTTCTGACGGATCAGGCCAAGCGCGAAGGCCGAGCTTCCCCTTAGCCGAATATAATTGATAATTTCTTCCGGTTTGGCTCTTCGTTTGTTTCAAGGCTTTCAGAATCATGTCATAAAGACTCGTATCATCTTTAAACACTAATGATTTAATGGTGTAACCCGTATTTGCAATGGATGTCGTTGGGATTTGAAAATCTCTTGTCAGGCGCTTGATAATCTCGTCTGCACGCTTATTGGAGAACACATAAACATCTTTGTTCTTAACCAGATATTGCAGCATGTCATAAGCCGTAAAGGTCAGCCCATGTTCTTCCGGATTGCGAGAAAACACAATACCTCGAAACAGCTCTTTCCCTTTCCACTTAAACAGAACCGTATCTCCTTCTGATACGCTGTAATATGAATGGGTTCCTTGTTTCGTTATGATCTTTGCCGTGATTGATCGCGGCGCCTGATACCGTTGTCCTTCGAGTGAAACACTTTCAGTTACCAGCTCAAGCCATTCCGTTTCTTTAATGACGAAAAGTTCTATCATTGTCATCACCTGCTTACTGCGGTATCTTTAATTTTTGCCCAGGAAAGATCCAGTGTCCTGGCTGTCTTATATTTCGTTTACTTCGTTTGATCATAGCCTTTTTATTGACGTTCCAAATCTTGCGCCATTTTGTACTGTCTCCATAAAATTTGCCGGCAAGGTCCCACAGTGTATCACCTTTTTTAACGGTGTATGTTTTAGGAGCTGATTTAGATGGCCGCTTCTTCTTCGTCTTTTTCTTCTGCTTGATCTTCCGCGGCGAAGCAGTTTTGTATTCCTTCAGTTTGATTTCATAATCACGATCACCTATATCTTTTTGGCCCTCGCTATAAGAAAAAACCTCAATACTGCAAGTTAAATTAATTTTCGTTCCAGTAATCAAGAATTGAACCGGCTTTTTAGATTTCACCCATTTCTCGATCTTTGCAATAGCATTTTCAGGAGAAGGAAATCCCTTATACTCAGCAAGCGGGCTGTGTTTCTTTGGAAAAAAAGAAGAGAACGAAATCTCTTTCGCTCCCGGTTTATCTATAAAAGTGATCTCCCCAAAACTGGCCACTTTTACTGATTCATTTTGAATTGTGTTGGATATATCAATTTGTTCAGGAAGGACAGGAAACCGCAGCTTGTCCTTCCCTTGGGAAATCCAGAATTCATATACGGATTTAGTCAAAAGCAACGACTCCCTTCGTTCCAATGTTGATATCCTGTTCAAGCTCATCAATAAGGGTCTGCTTAATCTTAGCTATAAGACCGTTCATGTCTTGGTCATTGTGAAAATGCTGATCGCCATTAAACTGAATAACAACCTCTTTACCTCCTGATGCTGTAACAGTTGTTTGCTGACTGCCTGTTGTGGCTGCTGTTACCTGACCGGAAGATAGTTCAGTTTGACCTTTTTGAGATGGGTCTGTGACTTCCATTCCGAGTGCCTTAGCTGCTTGGGCTAATAAATAACGTCCACGGATACCTCGCTCCTCTGGAATGATCCATTCACGTTTATTTCCTTCACCCACACGAGCAATTTGTTCTTTGGTAATAAGTCCGCCGTTAGCATAGCCAACATATGGACCTCCGTGCCTCATGCTTCTAATGCCTGGTACATTATTAATTGATCCATACCTGCTTTTGATATAGCCAATCGCCGCAGCAGCGTTGTGAATCGGGTTAAGAATGTTATTCATTCCCGGCAATTTGTGTGCGTTGAAGGTACTTGGGATTGTCTGCATGAGCCCCTGAGATGGATGTCCTGCTTTCGCATTACTATCCCATAAGTTAATTGCCTTCGGATTACCGCCTGACTCATGCTGAGCAATTGTCATCAGCCCTGGGAGCCAGCTCATCGGTGTCTTTGTAGCCATGATAGCAGCCATGAGCCATTGCTTTACATTTCCGCTTACTGCTCCCATTCCGGAATAAGCAGCAGCTAGTGAGCCTGCTTGTTTTTCAGCAAACTTTTTCACATCAACTGAATCCAGACCTTTTACAATACCTATAGAGGCAAAACGACCGAGACTCATCATGACACGGGAAGGTGAATGAATATCAAGCTCTTCACGAAATGCTTTCTCAACTTTTTTCGCCAGCTCCTTGGCAGCCTCATGGACTTCACTTGCCTTAGAAGTCATACCTGAAACAAAATTACCGATCATGCCGCTTCCCCATCCGTTTGATGATTCTTTAGAGCGGATAAACGGCTTGTTAATATGAGTGCTGACGTATTGATCAGTACCAGTTTGTGAACTATTTTGTCCGGAAGCAAAACCTTTGACCGCTCCACTTCCCCATGAAGAGGATTTATTTACGGTGTTCTGGAATGGTGTTTTAACCTTCGTCTGCAAGAAGCCATCTGTACCAGTTGAAGTGCTGTTTTGACCTTTAGCATAACCATTGACCATTTGCTTTCCGTAATTCGGAGAATAAGAGATTAAATTGTTCATTGGCTGTCCAACGTTTTTCTGTTTCCATGCTTCCATAGAAACAACATTATCTCTAATTCCTTGATCAAAGCTCTTCGTGAACTGTTGACCAAATGATGTTGCTTGTTCATCAAGACTGGATGTGTCAATAATAGGAGATACAGAAGCAATCACCGCCGCACTACGGACTAGCGGGGAAGTTGCCGGTTCACCTCCTGCAGATGAAGCAGACGCTATATCATCAACAACACTCATCCCTAATTTCGAAGCAGCTTGAGAAAGGAGCATTTTGCCGCGACCTTTATTATTCTCAACAGGAATAACAAACTCTTTACCTGCTTCACCAATCCAAGATATTGTTGGCTTCGTAATGTAACCACCAGTAGCATGTTTCTTTGGCTTTTCTTTTCCCGTACCAAATAAATAATTTACGCCACTCTTCACATATCCCCACGCTTTACCAGCAGTTTTTTTCGCACTTGAAGCTACTTTACCACCAACTTCTTTTACTCCGCCTAAAATACTGCTTCCCAATTCCTTTACACTCTGCCACTTTTCAGACCACCACTTCTTACTAAAAAGGGTTTCTGAGATGGAACTCTTAACACTTTTCCATATTGATTTAGCATTGTCCCATTTATTTTTTGACCAGCTCTTTACACTTTCCCATTTTCCTGACCACCATTTCTCGCTAAATAAAGTGGATTTCAGCTTTCCTTTAACAGATTGCCAAACAGAAGACGCGCTGTCCCATTTACTTTGAGCCCAACCTTTTACGTCTTCCCACTTTCCTGACCACCACTTCTCACTAAACAAAGTGGATTTTATTTTTCCCTTTACGGACTCCCAAACAGATGATGCACTATTCCATTTGTCTTGTGCCCAGCTTTTAACGCCAGACCACTTCTCAGACCACCATTCACTATTAAATAAAGTAGACTTCACCTTTTCTTTTACATTAGACCATGTATCACTTAACCCATTGAGAGAAGTCTTCGCATTACTCTTAATGCCGGACCATTTTTCAGACCACCATTTTTGATCAAATAATGTACTGTCTAGTTTCTTTTTTACTTCTGAACCATCAAACGCTTTACCTAAACTTGAACCACCCATGGTGCCTGCTATACCACCAACTATTCCACCAATGGCTGTTCCCACTCCTGGAATAACACTGCCAATAGCTGCTCCTGTAGCCGCTCCAGCAAGGCCACCGCCAGCTGATCCAATTTTTTCACCAACATTGTCTTTATTCATCCCAATTAAATCAGTTGCCGCTAATGCTGTTCCTAATAGAGGAACTCCCTTTGCAAACTTGCCAACACTTTTCAGAGGACTTAAGACTTTCGTTGTGGTTATTGCTGATCTTGATCCTCTGGTTGGATTAGTACCTACAGTTCTACTGGAACGCCTTCTCTCCAATCGTCCAGATGACACAGTAATTGATCTGTCAGAAGGGTTCATTCGGTTTGGATTACCACGTCGACCTAAAACTCTTTTCCCTCGTCTTCTACGAATGCGATCATTTTTACCTCCATCACTACAACAGCAACATGTTAAGCTGCCGCTTAGAGGTAAACTCGTTGGACCTGTGGCAGTTTTGGATTCTCTGCTCCTTGTGCTGGCATTACGATTACTGTTCCTCCTTTCACTTTGCGTATTAGTGCCAGCTTTAGGAGTACGTTTTGGAATTAACTTTCGGATTACGCCTGCTGCATCACTTCCGACAGTACCTATGCCTTTTAACAGCGGACGTAGTATTTTCAAATAACCAATCAACCCAATTAAAGAAGGGATCACAACTTTAATCGCTGCTTTCAAATCATCCCAATGGTTGACGCTCCACTCAATGGCTACGTTTAACTTATCACCTATCTCCTCACCAAGATCGGCAATATCTTTTTTGATCTCTTTAAGTTTTTCCTGACCTTCCTTACTGTTAATGAATGAGCTGATTTTATCAAAGGCCGGCCCTAATCCAGTTAGCAGAGATGTTCCCATATCCTTAGATATGCTTTCAAAATCTCTCATGGCATCATTAACCGGTGTCATTGGGTTATTATCCCGAAGTTTCGTAAAGCTGCGTTCCAATTCACCGCTTGTTTTCACACTTGTACCAATACCCTCAGCCATATCTAAAATCGGCTGCTTAAGGTCTTCATATTGTGTTCCAATAAGCTCAGTCGCAATAGCAGCCCGCTTTGTTTTATCTTTCACTTTAGAAAGGGCTTTTGCCACCCTAAATAAACTTTCCTCTCCGCTTATTGAACCATCTTTGAAGCCCTTGAACATTTTCTTAGTTTCCTTGGCTCCGAACAGCGTTTTAAATGCATCCACTTGGCTATCAGACATTTCGGTTCGGCGGATGTTAAACTCACGCATACTATCGGCTAGGTTATCGAAGTTTCTGGCGCCACCCTTTGTTCCTTTTATCATGGCGTTTGCAATTTGGCCGCCTGTGAGCTTCAAGTCTTTAAAGGTGGAACTGTATTCATTCATCGTGTCCAATAAATCGTCAGCTTGGTCACCGGCATTCCGATATACATAAGCAATTAAGTCTCCGCTTTGTTTCCCAGACAATTTCAAGTTGTTATACATTGAACTAAAAGCACGATCTACCTCTGCCTGATCAGCATTCATGAGCTGGGCAATCTTACTTGACGACTCAGTCAATTCAGCAAGAGCTTTTTTAGACGCCCCTGTCTGTTGTGATAAGTTTCTCAAAGATAAACTGACTTCTTCACGAGAACTGCCCGCTTTATTGTTGAAATAGATCTGATCCGTCATTCTTGCAATATCTTTCTTATTAACGTTTGAAGTTGCTGACACATAAGCATCCTGAGACATTGTACTTTTACCAGAACCCATAATTGAACCTGCAGAAAAACCGCCTGCAACTGCCAGAGTAATGGTAGCATCCTTCAAGCTGTCTATTTTCGCTTCAATTGCATCCAGAGCCGATGAAGCTCTATCCTTAATAGAAACTGTTGGCTCTGCATTTTCGCTATCTACATCGGACACATGACGACGAATCTCATCTAATTGGTTTGAAGCATGATCACGAACTGAAACAGTTGGCTCAGCGTGCGAGCGATTCAAATCAGAGAGACCCCCACGGATTAAGCGAAAACGTGGTGTAGCTTGATCATTTATGGAAACCGTCATCTCATGGCTGCCCTCGGTAAGATCCTCAGCTTGCTGACGTATAGAATGTAAGCCATTCGAAGCTCGATCATCTAAATCCACTTCAAGCGATCGAGCCCGTCCGGTCAAACGGTTGGCCGATCGGTCAATCCGCCGCATAACTCTCTCAGTCCGGTCTTCAGCCTCAAAAATAAGAGGGCCATTAGCGGCCCTCTTAAGTCTTTCAGCATTGCCTTGTATCATTCGAAGCTTGCGGGAAATCTTATCATGTAATTCAAACGTCGCTGTTAGTTTAGCCATAGTTAATTACCTCCCTTCTTCACTTCTTTTTCTAACAGCTCAAGCTTATAACCGATTAACCCATATAAGAGCGCCTTGAATTCTTTCGGAGCCTCATATAGTTCTCTTAATTCTGACGGGGCGTATTTGAGTTCATGCATCGCGTAATAAAGATATACAGCCTCTTTGTCCCCGTCCTTTACTAGTTTTTTGCCGCTTCTTCAAGGTCTTCGAGATCATCATCAAATCCATTGATTTCAATTGCTTTGTTTAGCCAGTTCGCATACTCACCGCCGACTGAAAGAACACGTTTGGCGACTTCCACTGGATCTTCTGTTTTGTAAGCCTCACGTAGTTCCTTAGCTTTAAAGTTCGGGTAAACAGTCGTTTCAACCGCAATACGAGCATAAAAGCGTTGGCTGTCCAATTCCTTCACACGGCCGCGGCCTTTTACATTCTTGTAAGTCGTATTCTCTTTCTCAAGTTCGTCAATTCGTTCAGTCGTGATCGCTTTGAAAATGAATGGAACAACATTGCCCTCTTTGTCTACAAATCGTTTAGAAATCGGTACTTTTACTTCTTCCGCTTCAATTGTTTGTCCTGGCATAAAGAATGAAAGATCGTATACTTTTTCATTTTGTTTTTCACTCATGTTTATTAGCTCCTTTTACTTTTTAGTTTTGGACAAGAAAAAAAGCACATTCATACTTTTTGAATGTGCTTTCCATATAATTCATGTATAATAGATTCTTGAAGCTACCTTAGCTTATCCTCCGAATATGAAAGGAGGTGAAATTATGTCGACCTATGAATCTTTAATGGTCATGATCGGCTTTGCCAATTTAATAGGCGGGATTATGACATGGGTAATATCTCTTTTAACATTATTATTCATGCTTAGAAAAAAAGACACTCATCCTATTTACATTACTGTAAAGGAAAAGTGTCTACACGAGGACCCTCTTATTAAAGGGTAGTTTCTTCTTTAAAAGCTAGAGTGCTGCCACACTCTGGCTTTTATATTTTATGCATTTCTCATGAAAGTAACACACATTAACAAGTTGTAATGTGGTAATGTGGTACCAACTATAAGCTTACGCCAGTAGTTGCAATACTTTTGCTTGGCACCATTATAGCATGAATATATATTGATTATATAATTATTTGTATCTTTTATTTGTTACTTTTTTTATCTATGAGTTCAAAATGACCTGATCATAGAAGCCTTAACCCTTTTTCTTTTATTAAAAACCCTCGGATTATGAAAGTGTTATGGTACAATATGGTTTAGTATAAATGAATATTGGCTTTCAACATCTCAAGGGCGGTCTGGCTCACTCCCTCATGAAAGGGGGTGATGCACGTGTCAACATTTCAAGCATTAATGCTTATGCTTGCTTTCGGGTCATTTATAATTGCCCTGTTGACTTATATAAAGAAGAAATAGACCCACCCCTTGAGCTCGGCAAAGTTAAAGGGTAAAGTCTATCCTAAATACTTTCATGAAGTTGTTAAGCCAGCCCTCTTGATGGGCCAACATTTATACTGACCCGGCGGCAACCGGGTCTCTTTTATTTTATGCATTTCTTTTGAAAGAAATACATGTTTCCATTTGGTACGGTTGAATTACTTCTAAAGTAATCTTACCACATTTTTTCGTAAATATCTTCGTTAAAGTCGGCGATTTTTCGTGAAAGTGATTAGAATGTGGATTTTAACTGTTCAGGCACATCAAAATCCTCAAAGGTAAACGGCACTTCTTCTTCCAATGCTTCAGAATCAACATCAAGCCCAGCGATTTTCGCAGAATCAAAGTTCACATCGTACAAGGTGACTCGTTCAGTCCCACGACCTGAAGAGGCGTCATCCAGAACAGCTTGTAAGGTGAAATAAGGATCACTTCCCTTTTTCACATAGTCCATCATAATAAGAACAAATTGAGAAGTCACTTTATAAAAAGTGGCTGTTCCCGTTCCATTTGCTCCGGTCGTTTTGTGCCCCGTCATCCGACGACCCATGATATTGACCTCGGATTTGTTTTTCTCTACATTGGCTTCAAACGTTTTGATATGGGCCATTTCTTCTCCATCAAGAAACAACCTGCCCTCTTTACCTGAAATGGTGTTTTGCGCTTTTAATGCCATTCCTATTTCACCTCAACATTAAAGTAGAATTTTTCAGCTGCATCCACCGGTTGAACTGCAAGATCAATCAGGAAGCCGTCACGATCATTATTCAGAGCAATTGTAATGTCATTCTCTGAATCAAAATCAGTAATGCCCCCGTTATCTTGAAGAACATTCAAGTATTGAGTAATCAGCGTTTTTACAAACTGCAGTCCGTCATTTGTAGCGGGAACATCACTGCCGCTCGCTTTTCGAGACTTGATCAATGCTTTCAATTGAGATGTCAGGTCATTATTGATTGCATCAAGTACACGGACAATTTTGTTTTTCTGGAACATCTTATTTTTCTCTGCTGTTAGGCTTGTGAGTGAATTAATGTCCTTTTCAACCGATACTGATTTATCACGAGAATCATAAGTAAACAAGAATTCCCCATTTGACAATCGTTCAACGATTTCGTCGTTGTCAATTCGGTTAAGGACATCTACAGCTCCCTCGTATTCTACAAATGTAAGTGATTGATTAAATGTAGCCCCCGCACTTGCACCGGCAACCCAAGCTGTAGCTTTTTCAGGAGTGATCTCCGTTCCATCCTCAAGTAGGACACCACCTGTTACATTGATAATACCCTCATGGTCTCCCTTGTAATTTGAAAGAACACCTTGAACCTTTTGCCCTTGGTTGTCTCTCAGCCGTTTGATAAACGCAACAAACGTTGCTTTTAATTGCTCGTTATCCTCTACAGGCAGTGCGATGGTATCAAAGTATTCTGTCTCAGCTGCTTCCAAGAAAGCTGTATAATCGGCATTTGTCGGTGTTTTGTCTGTTCCGCCTGACAAGCGGATTCCGGAAGTTGCAGGAAGAGCACCGCTGACGTCTTCGGGGGCCGTACCGGTTAACGGAATAGTGACTGTTAAATCTCCTTTCCCCGTAAACGTGACATAGTTATTTGGTTTAAGCTCTTCAGCTTTAGACACTGTTTGTTTATCCACTTCTGACTGATCAAGGTAGGTAGTGACATCAACTTTCGAAGAGTCAATAACGTTCTCCGTAATACTAATAATGATGTCATTACCTTTAGTGCCGCCATAAAGAGCAGTAGCCTTTACACCTTCGCTAATATCTGCTGAAGCACGAAGACCTTCCGTCAGACGATAAAGCAAGACTGTACTTGCCTTTTTCATCGCCTCACGTAAAAGCAACAGCGAAGGATCATCAATGTTCAACCCCACTTTTTTATTCAAGTCCTCGATTGAAGAGATTGAAATGAATTTCTTAACTTCACCCCAGCTGGATGCTATCGGCAGCGCAATTGTTCCACGTTCTCCGGCAGAAACACGATTCTCCGCGGTCGTTTTGAAGTTAAAGTAAATACCGGCACGCTCTTTTTCCTTGCCAGGTGTGAAAGTTCCGCCGTTCATCTATTTGACCTCCTTTTGAAGAAACTGAGTAATCAATTTCTTCGCTTCCGATTTTGTAATACTCGTTTTATGAACATGAAAAAGAGCACCGTCAAACACCTCGGGTTTTACCCCAAAGAGCTCTCGACTGTGCTCTCGCAAATCCTTAATATAAAAAGCATTTTCCGCTTTCTCTTTTTTAGTGGCCATCATTTCACCCCACTTTTAAATTTAAAACCATCCATTGAACGCTGTTCTTCCCGCTCATACCAATAGTGGCTCGTCCAGTTTAAGACAATGGTTGCGTAATCATCTGATACACGCGTTTCTATTCGAGATAGCCGAATAAAATCACCTGTATCCTCGCCAGATTCCTGTATGAGCGGAATTATGCCCCTTCTGCTTCTAAGTGTATCCGCAATTCGTTCCGCTTCGTTATGAGCCTTCTGTACGTTTTCGTGAAAGAGTTTTACGTTTAAAACATATGCTTTCTGAAACGTGGATACTGTGTCCACCCCATCGACCGTGGAAGCCGGTGGAAAGTAAAGAGACGGAACAGCAAAGTCCTGCGGTATTTCTTCTTCATACACTTGAACAGGATACAGTTTGTATAGATAGCCCATAATTGAACCTACTTCTTGATTCATGGCAGCACCGCCTTAAAATTCTTCATAAATCCATTGCTGCAGCTTCCGCTCAAGGCTTCTCTCAAACATCAACTGAAAAATGGCCATGGCGTTATCCCAAAACCCCGAACCGTCTACCCATCGGAACTTCAGCAGCATGCCGGAATTTTTTTCAGCAGGGTCATATTCGAAACGGTCGCCTTTCCACCGACCTGGAACCCATCGTCTATCCTGATTTTTAGACGGATCGATAGTAAAGTGCCCGTCATTGACGTATGAGGCGTAATCCAGATTTGTTCCAACATCCAACTTTAAGCTGCCTTCTGTCATTGAAAAGATATTATCCTGGTCACCTTTCTGAAAGGAATTGAGCAAGCGGCGAGTGTCCACGGTCTTCGTCCTAATGATCTCATCTTGGATGATATCTAAGAACTCAAAACCCATTGATTCAAGCCACTGCTCATATTTCCTCTTCAGTCCCCCACGAGAAGCCCGGTCTAATGATTGTATGAACTGATCGAGACCCCGAATTTTCATAAGTATTCAACCTCCCGTACTGCCGTCACTTCCCAATGATGATTCCTGATTTTGCGGGGCCTCTGTAATTTATAAGCAGTACCATCCCAAACCGCCCTGTCATTTACTCGAATATCAGCAGTAGCAGGGAAATGCACAAGGAAAGATTGATAAATAGATACATTTGGCTCCTGTTGGATAATGGACTGACTCTTCTCTGTAAAATAACACGGCTGATTTTCTATGTCCGGCTCATCAGGGTAAAAAAAAACCGGTTGAACATCTTCAACCGGCACCCCGAATTTTTGCTTTCTATTTTCTTTTTTCTCCTGCAGATGGTAAATGTCACATCTGTGAGTCAATAAGGATTGATAACTCATATTGATCTCATCCGCACTTTCGCTTCAATCCCTTCTAAATCAGGGTCAGCCGGTTTCACATAATCTTTTATTAATGCATACACATCAGGTTTTTGAAGAGAACTGCCATCCCCTAGAGTATAAGAATAGTCACCAATTTTTTCAGTTGTATATCCTTTAATAATTGACTCGTCGCCATTTATAAGAGCATAAAACTGAGACAACTTTAATAGAGCCAGTCGAACCGTTTCAGGCAAAGGAATATACTCTGCATCTGAAAAATCATGTCCAACTTTAAGAATGATATCGGCAGTTGCCTCAAGGATATCCTGTTTTAACAACTCGTCAGGTCTGGTCTTTACAGACTCAAAAACTGAATAACTCTTTAATTCATCGGGAGTGATTAACAGCATAGGTCACTCCCCTTTGTTATCTATTTGCTTAAGGATGTAGGCAATTCTTTCATCTGCGTTTTTGAAGTCAGACGGATTGCCACCAAGATTAGAAATAATGGATTCATGCTCTGCTTTATTCATACCTTTCAATTCCGATTCAGTATAATTTATCGGATCATCCTTTTGATTATTAAGCTCTTGGGTTAGTATAAAATATGGATTTTCATTTAAATACTCATAGAGCTTTTTCGGTACTGTTTGACTGACACCTGCTCGAAAGGTTATTCCCATCACATTGTATGTTTTGCCTTTAATAAGCTTTGCAGTAAACACACCAGACCACCTACTCCTTCACTTTCACGATCTTGGCTACGGCGTCCTCTTCTTCAAAAACACTATCCAATTTCGCTGTCAAAACAATGATAAACATACGGCGACGGATGTCCTTATCTACTTCAATCCGAATGTTACGAGAGAAACCGAGAATAATATTCTTCGGATGAGTTAGGATGATATCAGAAACATCGGCTGCAGTATCTCCCTCTCCAATCGTATAAGGCTGTAAATTTGCAATACCTTTGATCGGAACACCAAAAGCAGAAGAAAGGCCACCTTGAACAGCTGCATCCCCTAAATTTGTTTGACGATCAGCTACGCGATCTTTCCATTCGACCTCAATACCAGGCGATGTATAGAAACGGAACTCCTGCGGAATTCGCAAATATTTAGGAGGTACAGCTTTGTATCCCCGCTTGAACGTTTGCCGTGTCAGTTCTTCACCTGCAGCATCAACAATGTGAGATGTGGCTTGTTTTCTAATGCCATCTAATTGTGCAAGATATGAATCGGATGAAGATGTATCACCATTTACAAGCAACTCTTCAATATCAACCGCAGCACGCTCAGCTATCATTTGCATGATTGTATTCTGAAGGCCATCTTTTTCGATGTTGTTTTCAAGTGTGTCATAGGTAATGTTAACTTCAGCAATTACTTCTTTTGTGCTTAAGTTAACTGTGCTAGTTGATGGAACTGACTTTTGATCTTTAGTTAGCGCAACTCCCTCTTGGGCTGCCCTTAAAATACGCTGACCAAAACCGATCTTCTCGATTTTCTGTGTGTCATGGTCCATTTGAATAACTCGCGCATCTCTTAAAATGGTTGGCGTATCTTGTACCATTCGAATAAAAGTTGAAGCCTGAGTAGGATTCATAATCCCGCCGCTCTCTAAAGTAGAAAGCGTCATTTCTGCTTTATTAATAACCTCTTGATTTCTCATTCGTATCCTCCTTATCCATTAAAACAACCCTGACCAGATTGATTTTTGAACTTGTTCGGAACCCGATTCTTCAGTTTGCTTAGATGTTCCGCGACTTTTTTCGATTGCTTCAATACGATCAGCGAGCGGTTGAATAGCTTCTGAAATTGCCTTTTTCAACTTCTCGCCCTCTTTTTCAGTCTCTTCTTCTTTTTCTTTATCTTTCTTATTAAGCTCTTCCTCTTTTTCTAGAGTCTCGAGCCGCTTCTTAATTGGCTCTAATGCTTCTTGAATGGATTTAGTTACTTCCTCCGAAGTCATTTCTTCTTCCCCCTCTTTTGTTTCTACCTGACTCAGTAAATTACCAAGGGCAGCATGAGCATTCTTAATTTCTTGCAGGTTTGAAGCGGAAAACTTTCTACCCGCCTTTGTAACTGGCTCTTCATATGATTGCTGTTGTTTACCCATAAAAAAGTTTTTAAGCAAATTAAAAAGCCCTTTCTCATCTGTTTTCTCTTGAGAAATGGGCTTTTCTTCTTGTTTTTCAATTGTCTCGGCGGTACCAGCCATTGAATAACCGGTAATTTCACCTTTTTTGATTTGCTTCCATACTTCCTCCGAAGCCTTTGTGACAAGGACCCATGAACCCTTTTTGATGGTTTCCCCATTCATTTCAAAGTCAGCAGGTGCAACATAGGATTCAACCACCTCACCAACACCGCCCTGAAAATCATGCTGTTTGTCAATTTGACGAGCATCTTTCAGGAATCCATGTGCGGCCTTTTCTATTTCTGCCGCTGTCATGAAATCCCCGTGTGCGTCCACTGTATCTGGTTCATATACGATTCCATAAACAAGTTTTTGTTCAGCCGCTTCTTTCACGAGGACCTTGACTTCCTTGTAAAAGTCCGGCTGTTTTTCTGACTTCATAAAAAAGAACTGCTTTTGATTAGCAGCCTTGTCCACGTAGGAAACATGTGTGATTTTTGCGTTTACCAATTCTCTTGGCATGTTGTTCACCTCCTTTCAGTTTGTTCATCTGCTTGTCGGTTGTTAATCCGCTCTCTTTCTTCCTTACGATTAGCTCGTTCTTCTTTCCATTCTCGCCATTTTAAAGCACATTTCTTCCATACAAAAGTTAAACCCGCTGAAGCATAATCGATGAATTTCTTTTTCTGTTTTGTGTCATCTGCAAAAGCAAAGTTAATAAACATAGTAAGATAAAGAAATACAAGAGATACTGCAAATATCAAAACCGCAAATTGAATTTTGGGTTTGAAGTCGGCACCCCAAAGAGGAGTATCACCAAAGACAGATAATTCATCAAAAGTTACAAACAGTATAAAAAACAATGACAACCATGTAACTGCATAAAAGGTACTTTCAATAAAGAAAGAGATTCTTAGAAAAAAGCGGAACAGATAATTCATGTCTACAGTTTTCTTATACCAGTTGTAGTCCTTATATACAGTTTCAAAAAGTTTCCAATACTCTTTTTCGATATGATACCTTAAGCTCCCTATCTTAAAAAATAATAATTTCAAACTTTCTTCATCAAAGTTATTTAGATATTGATTAAAAGCTGTTTGAGCCTCAAAATACTTGTTAATTAGCTGTCTATTCCCAAGCTTTGAAACACTTATTTTTTTAGGAGCATAAGTGTTGAAAAAATCATTAATTAACTTAATTTTATACTGTTTATCCTCTACTGCTTCAATGTTTTTAACTGTAAAATACATAGGCTCTATTAACTTTTCTAAGTTACTTTCAGCATTCTTATAAAACCTTTCAAGGTCCTTGTGACGAATATTCGAAATAAAAGCAATAAATGCTGATACAAGAACGGCAATAACAGGTATATACCCCTTTAGTAATTCCAAAAATTCGAAGTTCATGTAATAACCCCATTCTTCAAAATATATGAGAAAATTATACTATATTATTCCATTCTTGCTAAGGCTTCTCTTCGAATTTCTTCTTTTTCTTCGGCTGACAACCCTAAAATCATGTTATCTACCACAGGAGAAAGAACACAATGACAATGAACCCGCTCACCTGCAGATAGTTTAGGATCTCGCGGAAACATGCAGCTCTCGCTACTCCCTGGTATTTGAAATTCTTTATCTACTCCAATGACTGTGCCGTCAAGATCGATGTGATTCTCACGCGGGTTGTTTTTCTTCCCTCCGCTGTGCCGCCACTTCTTTTTCTTTACTGCTGGCGATTGTGCATATGATTCATGCTGAGCAGCAGAGGAAGCAGCAAGCACTTCTGTGATGGCCGTTGTGCGAGCTCGCTCCCTATCAAATTGCGGCATTTCTTTGAGGGCCAACTCAATGTCCTCAATCGATGAACCGTTCTCAATGGCATCTGTCAGAGTGTTCTCCACAGCTTCATGAGTGTTTAACTTCATGATCTGAGCCAGTTTTTCAGACCAATCCTTAATCCAATTTATCGTTCGATTGGATAAGACTTTAAAAGGAACTTCTGGATCTATAGAGTCCATGATGACTACGGCCAGCTCTTCAATGGTTTGTTGTAGGAATCCCTCAGTCAGTTCCTGAAATTCCTCCTCGAAGTCATCCTCCGCAAAAAGGTTCTGAGTAAAAAACACCAGAAGGGCTTCTAACGTCTCTTTCGAATCTTTGCTTACAAGACCTTTAAGACTATCTAAAAACTTCTTACGCTGGCGTCTGAGTAATCTGGCAATGGCTTTTTCATATTCTTCGACAAAACCGGGTATCATAGAAAGGCCGGGGAAATCAGGTATAGACTCCTCCAAATTCTTGCCCTGATTTTTCTCGGCTTTTTGAATGAATGCGTTCAAACTGTCCAATAGCTTATCCGTTTTGTTCATCTCTTCAGATCCTCCAAAACATCCCGCATATCTTTTAATAACCCAATCATATCAGGAGTACCGGCCTTAGATTTAAACAACGTAGCCAAAGGATCAGAAGCAGACTCATTGCTATTCTTACCTAGCGGCCTATTGTATTCTTCTTCCGGCCATTCTTCAAGCGTCTTTCCGAGCACCCTTCCGGCCAGATCACGTAGATCATTCGGAGAAACTGCACCTGCTGTTATAAACGGTGTTAGAACCTTAGCAATCTCAAGCGGATCTCTAAAGTCTGGTCCTTTTAGCTGAAGACGAACCTTATGAATTTCAAGATCATTTAGAAATAAAGCATTCAGTTTACCTGTGATTAACTTTCGTTCAGGCTGAAAAACTTGTTCCTCGGTAATCTTTCTTGCTGTGTCAGCCGTTGCTCTGTTGTAATCTTGAGCTTCACCTGTATAAAGTGGAGGCAAACGAAAAGCCGATCTAATTTTGTCTCGGCTCTTTTGTTCATATTCTAGAAACAAGGCATCTTCTTGAAGGATCTCAGCAAGTGACTTAATATCAACTTTTACTGGAGCAATCTCTTCATCGCCATGAATGTTTTTGCCCTTCGCTATGCCTTCCGCTTCAAGTAATAGGAACTTATGAGCGTTCTCCACTCCTTCTAGTCCATTCATATAATCCTGCAATTGTGTGTAAGAATCCTCTGACAACATACCATTTTCAATTGTAATGGCAGCGGGAATATGTCTACCTTGCTTGAAGTACATGAAGTTCAGCTCTTCTGCTTTACGAGCTCCGTACAGATTAACAATATGGCCGATCCATCGAGGCTTCCCATAAGTACCGCTTCCTATCTTGAAATGAACCACTTCATTTGCTTGTTTTTCGAATGGAGTCTGTTCATCATATTGGCCAGTCTCTAAATTTAAAGTACGGGGATCACCATACTCCTTAAAGTAAACCATACGGCCGTCAATCATCTGAACATACTTACGAAATCGTTTTTCTCTTTTGATTGATTTCATTTGTCCTTGTTCGAAGTATGTAAAATCAACTTCGATTGGTTCAGACAGTTTGCAAACTCGTACATTTTGAACGTCCATGTATTCAATGCCGGCTGGCTTATTTTCACCGTTTCGGATAACCTCAATAAATCCATTACCGGTCTTTTCTCGGTCTTCAATAACAAAGCCGAGTAAAGTCTCAGCTGACTCATCAAATTGAAGATATTTAACGAACTCTTCAAGCTTTATCCATTCGCTTTCAGCTTCTGTTTTTTCTTCATTTGTCACATCTGGCGAATTTACATCAAACGAGTACTCAAAATCAAACCCAAAGCCCACAATATTTGTTCTGTAGGCATCAACACATTGCTGTAAGATTGTTGAATATTCAGCAATCATTTTTAACTCTCTAAGATTATACGGAGGCGGTAAAATATTGCTGTCATAACTGTCCGCAAATTCATCTTCATAAATTTGTTTAGTTGATTCAGTAGGTGGAGAAGCTTTAATCACTCGTGCTTTAACAGATTGTTTTGACATGCTTTACCTCCTTCCTGGTCTTATCTTTGCGGTCTTCCTCTTGATTCTTCTTTCAAATCGGTTACCTCATAATCATCAAGTGCGTACCAGATAGCTGATAGTGTATGCGGGTCTATGGTGAACTCATCTTCTATGATGTTCCCCAGCTTATCAGTAGCATAAGTGAGCGGCTTAAGCTCATAAATCGTGTTCTCGCAACAGTCAGAGCAAATAATCTTCCTGAACCGTTTGATCTTCTTTGTGTATTGGAGGCGTGATCCTTGGTACTTTCGGGCGCCCACCATATTAAAACCATGCTGTTGAAAATATCGGATTGTCTTTGGCTCTGCTGAATCCGCCTTGATTAATTCCTGTGTCTCGACAAATTCTTTGAGTTCTTCGGCAGTCTTATCGTCCGTTAGTCCATTTTTGTAATACTCCCAGTAGATATAGAGATATTTCTTCTCGTGATCTACAGCAACTCTAACAACGGCGTTATACGACTCCACAAAACCAAAGTCCATGCCAACTCGTTTAAGAGGGCGGTTAATATCAGCGATAGCCTTCAAAACCTCTTCATGCGGTAGCTCTTCGAATTGTGGCAGTACCCGAATTCCATTCACGCCAAAATGACCTTTCCGCGCAATCCGGTAAAGGTCTGGGTCATATTCCTTCAATTCTTCAAGTTGCTGGACATAGCTTTCTGGCAGAAAAAGATTATCATCCGCCGTTGAGTGATGATAATAGGTGTCATCGCTAACGATTATCCTCTTTTCATAAAGCTCCTTATCATCCAGGACAAAGCGCTTCTCCCTATCATCCTTGAAGAAATGCTTAAAAGTCCAATTGTCCTCTCCGACTGGATTTGTTGAAAGAATCATATGGAGCGGCAATGTCGGATGACGAAGACGTCCTAACAGCTCCTTGAATCCCTCATACTTCACTTCAGAACATTCCTCAATCCAAATGAGCGAAATATTATTGATTGATTTCAGTTTTGCTGGCTTATCCATCCCTTTAAAGATAATCCTGCTGCCATTTGAAAATCGAATCTGCATAGGAGAAGATACACACCTAACGATATGATCTAATTTCAGATCACTTACAATTTCATCAAAAAGAGAAAATGTTGAGTCCCTATGTGTGTCGTATACCTCTCTGATAACGAGTGCAGTACGCTTTTCTTTGAGCAATTTCAGAACAATCTTCAAAGCAACATGATAGCTTTTGGATGATCCATAACCACCCACGAGAAACTGAAACTTTTGATTCCAGTCAAAGAGAAATTCTTTAAAATGGGGATTTACTTGTTTAATCACTGTCATCACCTTTGTTTACAATGGTGATTTCAAAAGGTTTATCTTCTTCTGTAAGTTCTTCAATCTCTAATTTTTTCTTGTCTATACTTAAACGCATATGCTCCAATTTAAAGCGTCGTTCGTCTTCCGCATGGGCTAATTCATCAAACTGTTTAATTAGGTTCCTGAGCTCTGCCATTGCCCGAGATTGAGCGTTCAAGAACGTGGCATGACGGTCCCAAGAAAATTGGAATTCATACTCTTCCTCTTCGACTTCGTTTGTCTCAGATAGGACAGATTTTTTCTTTTTCTGTTCCTTAATCATTTCTTCCTTATCAGAAACGAACATGATTTTTTGTGCCCTTATAATTGCAGCATATTGAATCTGTATCTGATCCCATATCATATCGACAGGGGATCGCTCCTGTATCCCTTCCATGATGGATAGCGTTTCTTCTGGAATGAATTTAGAGAAGAATCCATGAGTTACAGCGTTTTGATTTCTCAGTGGAGCAGCACCACCTTTATTTCCTAGTGCATTTTTATTTCCAAGCGGTGCTCTTCCTCCCTTGTTTCCTTTTGCATTTTTGTTCCCTTTAGGTGCGCCTAGACGAAAAGGAGCGCTCCCTTTTGATTTAGGAGCGCTCCCATTCATTTTTTCTGCCCATTTATCGTTTGCTTTCCATTTGCGGACAGTGCTGCTTGCTACGTTTAACTGCTTGGCAATGTCTTTTAACTTCTTGCTTCCACTGCTCTCTTCCCACAAACGAAAAGCTTCGTCTCTACGTGGATCTCGTGGTCTTGGCATTACATCTCACCCACCTCCGGACCTCATGTTTGAGTTTGTGTTTGTTTTAATAGCTTTTGCTGATGTGTCGCTATGGCACCTTAGACAAAATATTCATTTCTTCTTTTTTAGACTTAAATCTATGTCGAAAATTATTGTGAGGCATACCTTATACTATCTCCCCTAAAGGAGGTGGAAATATGGGATTCTTCGGTGGATATTCTAACGGAAATACTGGTTACTCAAATGGATATGGTAGCTCCTTCGCTTTGATCGTGGTGCTATTCATTTTGTTAATCATTGTTGGAGCTACATTCCTTTATTAGTCTTGAGGCATTTTAATCCAAACGGCCTTTTGGGAATTCACCTCCTTGTACGACAGACGCCATAAGAAGTTTTTATGGCGTTTTGCTATGTTATTAACTTTACCGATCTGCCAAAGTTTCTTAAATCAGCGTTAAAATAAAAAGAGAGGATCATTCTAAAGCCTCTCTTTTTATTTTCTTTTATGGCTACTTTCACATTCCTGGTTCAGTGGTGAAATATTAAAAGCACCCCTAAGGATGCTTTTTTATTTTCTGCTCTTTATGTAATCTTCCTTACTGATACCTAAAAGCTCCGCAGAATGCTCATCAGCTGAATGTTCTAAATGATGCATTTGGTATTTAACGAATTCTTCTTCAGTAAATACCTTTTTATCGATGAGAATATCAATTAGAGCTTCTAAAGTGCATTGACGGTTTACCGATCCGCCTGCCAACTGTTCTAACAAATGTTGTTGATTAACATTAATTGATCTTGTCATGCTTTCACCTCCTACCTTAATATCGGCAAGATATTTTGACAAAGAACATTTTGCAGAATTTGTCGAACAAAAAAGCATCCCTTAGGATGCTCAATTTTATTTAATCCAATCTCTTAATTCTTTAACTGTTTTATACGTTTTAGCCCAAGCATTATTTTGTTCGAGATACTCCATACCATCAAAAGTAACTTTTGCATGATTTAGCAATGTCATTTTTACTGGGTTCCCCATTCCACCTCTGATGACAGTTGCATTTTCAATTAAATTTTTTCCTTTCATCATTTCTAGAACTTCACCGAAAAATTGAAGTTCTACATCATAATCAGTATATTTTGGCTCATTGCCATTATCAATTTCTTTTAAAATACTATAAACTAATTTCCTGCGATCCATTTCCTCACCCCCCACCTTATTATCGGTTAAGGAGGTTGACAAAGGAACCATTTGCAAAATTTGTCGAATGATTTATATCTTGTGTACTATATAGTTTAGGTGGCTCAATAAAATTCTGCCGCGCCGACCTTCCTCCCATTTTACACTACAGATTTTTTCGGATTCAACAAGCGCTCAAAGTGGCAATCTTGGCATAATTGGCTGATCAATTCATCCTTCATTTTTCGTACAGTTTCCCTTGAAATGCCAAGGTGAAGACCTATTGCGCGGTAGCTCATACCCTCCATCATGCAATCATAAATGACTTTATGCTGCTCCCCTTTGATTATTTCGGCACCTAACTCCGCTGCATATACTCGCTCTTCATAATACTTAAGCCGTTTGAGAAGACGTTCCTCTCTCATATCCATTTGCCGCAATTCAACCTGACTCTTCCCGGGACTTCCTTTTGGCATAGCAGCTTCTAATCCGTATTGAGCAACACCCCAATTTTTCATAGGAATTGCTGAACCATAGAGTACTCTCTGCAACCGTTGAACCTCTTTCACTATCCAGTGATAGCTATTGATTAGATTTTCAATTTCTTTTCGATGCATGATTGTGTCCTCCTTTTCCAAATAAAAAACGGACACCAAACAAACAGCGTGAATGCTGTAAGTTCAGTGTCCGCAGGCTTTCCATCTTGGACCGATTATTATTATTTTTTAAAAATTAAATCTCTAACTTATTATAATAAGTATAGTCATCGGTGGTTTTTAGGAATATTTTTTCTATATTCAAGACTTTTTTATATTCACCAGCTCTATAAATCAGTCTATTAGACAACCATTCATCAAAATCACTATTATTGTTTAATGGCTTTCCAACGATAAATTTCTTTGCTGGTTTTATCCTATTAAACTCGCTTTGTTTACTATTTTCTTGCACACATACAACATGAAATGAAATTTCGGTACTCCTATAATCAATATCTAAAACTGACAATAATGTTTTACAATGTATATAGCCGGAGAACAATTGCCTTGTAAGTTTTTTTAAATCATTAGACCCTGTAAATTTAAGTTCAAAAATATAGCAATGGTACGTACCATCATCTTTTTTTTCTAAAAATATCCCATCTGGAAACTCTTTCAAATGAAAAAAGTCTAATCTACTGCTCTCGGGACTTTGTTTTTTTTGAATACAGAAAAGTTTATAAAAAATCTTCTCCGGTTTAACCGATAGTTCTAATTTCATCTCAGCATTCTTTTGTGGATTTTGTATTTTCTCCGACAAATATATAGAACCATTTACTTTCAATATGTCGTCTTTTTTTATTAAGGTCATTGTTGGAATCATATATACTACCCTCAATATTCGTCAATATCATTTTGTATAGATAGTGTTTTTTCATATAATTCGTTTAGCTCTTCTGTGAATAAATCGATCTCATAACCATATTTTGTTTTTTCTTTCTCTTCTAAGAAAGATTCATCGCCAATTTTCTTCAATTCATAAACCTTGGATTGAACTTTATCATCCATTAAAATAAAATTATTAAGATGAGAATAGAATACGTCACTATGTGTCGTCAAAGTAATTTTAATCCCTTTTTCAATAAGGCTTTTTAGATATCCTAATAATTCTCTCATTCCTTTTAAAGACAAATGCGCCTCAGGTTCTTCAATAATTACTTCTTTGTATTGTCTACCAACTGGAGGCATAATTATAAGGTATGGAATTAATCTATTCTGTTTTGTAGAAAATAATTCTCTTTTGATTTCAGTACCCTCATGCGTGACTAAACTTTTTATATCTCCCTCTTCATCAAAAATAAGTTTCCCACCAAAAATTTTGGTTAGATCAGGGTCTACTTTATAAACGTTTTCGAAGTCTGGACGACGAAAGCGATTTAAATTATCTTTATAATTCAAATATGCAAGATTAAATAAGTGCTCACTATACCTTACTTTCGTGTTTTCTCTTGAAAATGAATAGCGACTTTCTAAATTTTCTTTTATAGTTTTTGCTAGAGCAACGTCCATATATAAATTTCTCTCAGAAGGCAAAAATAAGGTATTGATATTACGAGTTATTCCTGTGAAAAAACCTCCTATAAAGTAATTTCTTATTTGATCTTGCATCATAATTACCGGTTCATAAAGATGTTTTTTCACTTTTATGATATTTGGATCGGTCTCTTCATTCATAAGGTATTCGGAAGCGGAAGGGGTATCAAGCATAATAGGAACCCTCATAAAAAAAAGATCGGCTTTATCAAACATTTCAAGCATTAATATTTCAGGATCGAACATAATCAAATTACATTCAATATAAGTTATATCGGCTATACGTGGAGTATCAAATAATTCAAAATCCAAATCGGAATTTTCAACCATTAGTATTTCTTTATTCAAAGCTTCGATAGTTGTTTTCTTAAAGTGTTTAAATTGCTCAGCTATATCTTCATTCATTGACTTACGAATACTACTATCCAATTGGTTTTGCAAAGTAAATTCAAAAGAAGATCTAGGCTCTTCTTTTTTAAAATCTTTTGATGTTTCACTAATAAACTTATTAATTTCAGTCCAATCAGTATCAAACTTCAAATAATCAGAGTACTTTTCCCTTAAATTTTTTATAACGTTATGTAGATGTTTGCTGTATGAATTCAAAATAA
Organism: Bacillus sp. N12A5; assembly: GCF_026790125.1. Classification (NCBI taxonomy): domain Bacteria; kingdom Bacillati; phylum Bacillota; class Bacilli; order Caryophanales; family Bacillaceae; genus Bacillus; species Bacillus sp. N12A5. The sequence goes on from NZ_JALAMR010000016.1 coordinate 224,137, forward strand.
ATGTTTTAGCTTCTAATAGCAATGTCTTACCTGAACCGTTATCACCAACAATTACTGTCAAATCTTTATCGTCAATTAAAGCTTTTTTAACCTGACCAAGGTTTTTAAGTTCTATTTTCATATTTAACCCCGCTCTCAATACTCGTTATAAACATTATATACTAAATCGTTAGTTAAAAAACATTTTCAGATAAAACAAACATGATTTTCGTTCATCAATTTTTGACTAAATTCTTTCCGGTAACAAAAGAATATGTACTACTCAACCATAAGTATTCCGCTCTTTAAAGTGAGCCGAGCCGTGAATAAAATGATTGTCCCTATTCAAAGCAAGTTTGCTTTCATGTCCGGCCTTTAATACCACCGTACTACCCCGAGCGTCTGATTATCTCGGGCAGCAGGCATTCAGGAGGATTCTATATATAAACTAAGTTCACAAAAAATTAACAAAAAATACCTTGGATATTTTTGTATTCCATGTAATAATACAGTTGTATTAAAAAACTAAGGGAGTGTTAAAAATGAAATTGAAAAAAGTTTTAACTGGTACTGCATTGTCACTTGCTTTGCTTGTTTCTGCCGCTCCTGCCTTTGCCGCAAGCCCTACTGATACTCATTCTGAAGAAAGTCAAACAAAGGAAGTATCTGCATTAGGTACCCTAGTTGTTCGTGGACTTCCTTCTGATCCAGACCCTGGACAAACAATCACTATCAACGGAACAACATATTATTTAGACAGTGTTACTTTTTATCCTGATGGATCTTATATCGCCTACTATTCAAGTTAACTATGAGGAGGTTTATAGCCTCCTTTTTCTTATAGTTCTACTACCTGTTTGATAGTCATTGACTTGACGACACATTAGAAGTTCAACTTGTAATGGCACCCACCATAAAACTCCCTTTCATTGCTTACCTGACTTTGTAACCTATTTCATGATCAACCCGCGCAAAGCTACCCTTTACAGTTTGAATCACCGTTTTACCGTGCTCAGGAGCATCTAAGACATGTGCTGTACCTTGATTCCCATCTAAAACAATGATCTTAACTTTTCCTGAGTCAATTTTCTGCTGAATAGTGAAGTCTTTTTTGATGTTTATTTCTCTTGGATTGTACACTCAAAGCGCCCCCTATGTTATGATAGAAGTACCAGTTCATATCAAGAACACTGAGGCTAAGCGCTTCGGTGTTTTTTATTTTTAGGCAGAAACCTCTCTTATCATGACTTCCACCCTCGGCTCTTCGCTATAAAACTTACTGACTTTCAAATCCACAACCTGACTATCATCTTTGTATATCAGATGATTCAAAGCATCTTTCACACCCTTTACATAGTTATCAACGTCGGGCTTTGTGGTCGGCCTCAGAAGACCTTTTTCGGCTTTTTCTTTCTTCTTTGATGAGTTTGAAACCGATTTTGGCATTGGTCTGTACACTTTGACATCCATTGAGACAGGACCAGTAATAACTTTTTCTGGTCGATGCTGAGACGCAACCAAAGCTACATACTGCTTGAAATACTTTGATTTCGCTGGATCTCGCATATGCACCTTCCCATTTCGTATTGATCCACGCGGCCGTCCTTGTGCGACTGGCTCTCCATAAACAGTGAACTTAATGCAATCCAACTGTTCTTTACCTCCCGTCAAGCTGTTCCCATAGCTGAATTTCTTTTTCTATTCTCGGTGCGGAGAGTAAAATTGCCAGCAGAGACACGACTGCTTTAAGCACTCAGCATCCGCTCCATTTGCTTTATTTTTTCCTCAAGTAAACGGATAGTTGGTGTAAGATCTTTACCTTCTGTAGGACTTAAAGGTCCGAATATATAAAGTCCACCAGTTGCTTTTACATTCGTTTTCTCCTTCATTCCCAATCACCTAACCTATGATTTAATTGCATTCGATCGCCTTTAATAATCACTATGTAATCACGACACATCTGGTGAATTCGTGAACCAAGAGACTCGTCTATATCCAAAAACTCATCAATTGTTAACTCCGAAGAAATCAGCAAAGGCTTATGATTCAAATAACGATAATTTAGGACTGACTGAATTTGTTCAACCTGCCAGTCGGTTGCCCTTGGTTGACCGTTTATTGGTTTGAATAAGTCATCAATGAATAGAACTTCGACCTTTCTCATGGCATCGAGTTTTGCTTCTAAATTGTCAAAGTCAGCTTTCAAATCACCCATGCCCTCTACATAAGGGAAATACATGCAGTGTACTGATTTTTTCTTGATCAGATTATTCATAATCGCCGTGAGCAAATGAGTTTTACCGCTACCTGGCTGTCCAAGTAATGCGATACTGTTTTGCCGTTCTCCTTTGATTTTTTGAAAATCTTTATAGTATTCCACTGCACACTCATAAGCGTCCTTGATCATGTCAGGTTTACCATCCGTGATGAAGTTACCAAAGAGAAGCTTTTCAAATTCTTCTGTAATGCCACTAGCTGCCATGAGTCTGGCAATTTTCTTTCGTCTCACACATTCACACTGTTTTGAATAAGTATCTTTCCATTCACTAGCTTTATCCGGCGTACAAACCTTACCTAACAGAAAATCATCTTCCGACACCATATCGTCTGGAACCATAAGGTCTAACTGTTCATCTAAATGCCAAGAAGTGTCCTTATGGACCCGATAAAGGACAATTCCACGATCCTTACAATAAGGACAATCAAAATCAGCCTTTTCTTCGGATGCGGCCTGTTTTGTTCCCAAAAAGCGGGCTGACTTTTCCCGAAGTTCCTGCATGATTGTTTGAAATGCGGTGTCTATACTGACTGCTTTGTTTATAGCCATATTGTTTCTCCTTTCTCTTTTGAGTGAATGGATTTGATAAGATGGCTTGAACGTATGACAAACTAGCTGCTTTCCCCTTTAATTGAAACGCTGTCTTGATAGCCTCCATCACTTTTTCTTCACCATAATCGTCGACCATGTATCCAATTCGCTGTGCCTCAATCGGGCCGACTGACCGAGCAACTTTGTTTTCATATAGCTCAAAGGCATTTTTCATTTTGTCATCGACCTCCTGATGTTCAATCTCAGCTGGTTCCAAAGCTTTTTTCTTCATGTAATTTCCTAGCTGTATGTAGTCTGCATAGTGAAGTATGGTGACGATGAACCCTCTTTTTTGTGGAAGACGGTCCAATTTGATATATTCTTGTTTCTCCATTCGGTCTAGTGAGTATTTGATCTGTGCAGCTGACCAGTTAAAATCTTTTGCAAGTTCCACAACTTTGATAATGGTCTGCCCAAGTTCTAGCTCTTGATTTTGCCTGTATTCAGCTCTTTTGAACAAGTGGTCATAAATTTTTTCATCCCTAAACTCTTTGAATGGTAGTCGGGGTATGACTACATACCCCATTGCTTTTATGTCCAAGTCAACCACCTACTTCCTTTCACAGAGTGCAGTTATATCATGGATGCCGACCTCAATCGAATGGAAGTTCATCTTCTTTTATATCTACAGGCTTGCCGTCAAAAGGATCAGCTTCTTGTTCGCTTGTTTTTTCCGGTTCGTCTTTGTTTGAAGACTCGGAATCGATAATTTCTGAACTATCCGCTTCATTGGTAATGTCAATCCGTTCCCTTGTTTCATCTTCCTCAATAACTGCTTTTTGCATTTCCACAGAGAGAATTCCCCACTTACTTAAAACTGCTTTTAATACAGTCTTAAGAGCCATCGCATCCCAGTCATTTTTCCATCCAAAATCAGATTTACTGAATTTCTTTTTGTGTTTCTCCACTTGTGCCTTTGTCCAGTACACTGTTTTTCGGAAGCCATTTATCAACTCAAAATAAGCTGCATAACCAATCACTGCGTCTGATTCTCGTTTTTCAAAATCAATCTCGATCTCCTCAGTCAGCGGATTCCACTTCTGCAATTCGCCTTCATGAATCGGTATGCAATTGATGGATTTATATTGGCCTGTTCGTAAGGCTAGCTGTATATATCCTTTGTATCCTAGCTGGAATTGAGCCTTTCCTCCATAAGGAACTATCCAGGCATACCCTAAGTTTTTATCTATAGGTAGGTCGAGTGTAGCTGCCACCATTGCAGATGAAATAACGCTCATAGGATCTGTTTTCTGTAACATCTGCTCGCTGTTATAAAGGCTTAAGATAGAAGCCGTAAACTGTGTAGCCCTCTTCCCTAACACTTCCTCAAATCGCTTAATAACAGATGGTGAGGAAAGCAAGCCTTTCATGGTTGCTCCTTGAGGTTGCATAGGTGCGCTTTTTTGTTTCTTTTGGATGTTGTTCTTAATTGATTGATTAGTAGCCATAATCAGCTAACCTCCTTGATTCCAAAACGTCTGAAATGAGTTTCCTTTTTGACCTTTTCGTAAATATCCGGAAACTGCTCTTTCAGCTTTTTCGTGTCAACTCGATTTGAGACAACTGGCTTCCAACAAGCTTGATAGTTTCCAATAAACCCATACTCTGCATCCTTCATTTCATGTTTGATCTGATTTTCTAATTCTTTTGCCTGGCTTTGAAGCTCTGAGATCTGTTCTTTAAGAAGCAAGTATTGTTGAATACGTTCTCGATTAGCCCCAGTTAAATCAATGGCTTTGTTATTTTCCGTTTCGGCATATCGTTTTTTGAGGTATTCCTCCGCAGCACTTGAACCATCTAAAGCAGGAGCTTGTCCGCCTAATACCTTGTCATTCCAGAACTCAATCTCTGCTTCAAAGATCATGTCAATTAACTCGTCGTCTCTCTCAATCTCTTTCCAGACAAATTTGTTCCCGCCGATCAGCACAGCAAAATAAGCTTTCCGGTATTCAGGTCCAAGTACACCCAGATAATGCTGGACCTGAACGATATAGCTCTCGGGGATTTCTTCGTTCTCCCATTCCTTTAAGTTGTAGGCTGATGTTGTTTTACATTCAAGGACCGCTTTTTCACCAACGATCATTCGATCAACATTGGCCAAAATGAAATCATGTTCTGGATGTCTGAGTATTGCTTTTTTACGTCTAACCTTCTTTCCACTACGTATCTCGAATTCTTTTGCAACAATGTCTTCTAGCAATGATCCAAAGTAAGCAGCTTCACTTTGCGATTCACTAACAGGGACCTGTCCTGTTTTGTTTAACCATAACTCAAAAGGTGTCTTCCATTTGTTCAGCCCCAAGATAATGGATGCATCTGAGCCGCCAATTCCTTTTCTCCTTTCAATAAGCCATTCATCGCGGCTCATTTCAAAAGTCTTAGCAAGAACCTCAGCCCGTTTGCTTGTCATACCACCTAACCCCCATTGTTTTTAATGAAGCTATCTGATAAAATATTTATACATGAGTTTTTATTGATAGCCTTTAAAGAAGTCCACTTTGTCCGAGTGGGCTTTTTTATTGCGCATTTTTAAATTCAAAACCAAGTTGCTCCTTTAGATATCTTTCCAAGTTCTCTTTCAGAATGATTTCACCGCCATCAATTACATAATCATCAACTGGTGTTACTTCATCACCATAAAAATCAATTCGCACATCCGTTTCAGTCAGCTTATCGTGCCAGTTGTTTATGACCATTGGGTTTTCGACCATTCATATTCTCCTCTCTGAATTTGTCTGCACGTCTATCCCATAACAGATGAAACTCACTATTGTTACGTATCATCGCACACCATTTACGAACTTCCAGAGCAGTTGCGGGCTTATGAACAAAATGAACCATCATCCTATATACCTGCTCACTACAGTCAAGTTGATGCCTCGCTGTTGCATTTTCAATGCTGTTTCATAAAGACGTCCTTTGTTTGCCAGTCGGCTAATATCCTCAGTAAGAACCTTGATACTTCCAGCAAGACTAATAGCTTCTTCATAATCACCATCACGTAATGCCTCTGACAGCATGATTGATAGCTCTTCTGCTGATTCGATTTTTCTTTTTGCGATAGGAACATCTGACTTCAAGAAATGATTAGTATTCATACTGAAACCGCCTGCCTTCCTTCTTGTTTTGCCATAGCAACTTGATCAACTAGAGCTTTCCGCGTCCACCTATCTGCAAGCTCCTGCATTTTCAACCCGTGAGTACGAACAAGTGAATAAATCAATGTTTTGTTAGCCGCAATCAAATCAAAAATCTGCTTAATATCGGCCATCGGCAGCTCCTCTGTTTTACCTAGTCGGTTATCCGTAAGCCAACGGGCTAAATGTTTGGTTGCTTGTAATGCTTCCTCCAATTGGTGAACCATATTAATCACCGCATTACTTGCACATTCATTAAGTGCTGGATCAATAGGAGCAGCCGCTGTTGGGTGAAGTTTGAATAAGTAATGGACAAGATCAATATGTTCATAGGCATCGCACTTCTCAAACCACTTGATACATAACTCTGGAGTGAGCTTGGCAAGTCCATTTTCAACATCTGAAACATACCTTTGATCCTTACCTCCGATTAATTTGCCGATTTGGTATTGGGAAAGACCTGCAGTCTTACGGGCACTACGCATAATCTGCGGTAAATTCCGCATGTTGTATGGGTTGTTCTCCATATGTTTGCCTCCTGATATATTGGATTTTCAGTTTTAAAATTGAAGTTAATAGACCATGCTGTTTATAAATGACTTAGGCTGATTCCTTTTTATTTTGTTGCGCAAGCTTCTCTTGGTGTTCATTCATGCGCTGAACAAGTATGCCTCTGAGGTATTTGTAAGCTTTGGCCTCTGCCTGTTCAAACAGCGGTCCTTTTTTCAAGATGACTTTCATAATTAAGCCCCCTTATCTGTACTTGTTTCATATTCAGGACACATTTTGTGTCTACTCTGAGCAAAAAAAATTTCATCTACAGTTGTTCCATAATAGTCTGCGATCTTTTTGGCCAGACTTAAGGAGGGAGTTCTATCCCCTCTTTCAATTGCCCCTAGCATCTGTGGAGTTATGTTTAAGTCATTAGCAACAACTGTTCTTGACGTGTTTCCACGTAAGGAAAACAAAACTTCCCTTTCCACTTATATCACCCCCTCAGAAACGTTTTGTTTCCTTTTACGATTTATAATATACAGGACACAAAACGTGTCCGTCAAGTGTTTTTGGAAACTTTTTGTTTCCAAATGTAGAAACGCTTAGTTTCCAAGTTATAATTAATAACAAGGAGTGAGTGTATATGTTAGGTAAAAGGATAGCAGCTTTAAGAAAAGAAAAAGGTCTAAGCCAATATGAACTCGCAGACAGATTAGGCTTTTCAAGAGGAAAACTTGCTAATTATGAACAAGGCACTCGCGAACCTGATTACGAAACATTAATCAAAATAGCCGACTTTTTTGATGTATCTACAGACTACCTTTTAAGAGGAAAAGATAAATCATCCAATATAATCACTGACGATGCAAAAAAAGTGTTAAACGATCCTGAAACGTTCCTTGCAGCAAAAGACGGTGAGGTAACAGATGAGATCTTACAGGCTGCTTTGGAGATTATAACGGAGCAATTAAAAGAAAGACGGAAATCAGATAAATAATCGCAGTTAGTTTATTATTATTTATTTCTGTTTATTATGTTTAATTCTGTTTACTAATAAGATTTAGATTCTCATTTATATCTCAATCATATCCTCATTTATAAAATGATTTTTGAACCCCCTTAGAAACCCTTACGAGACAAGGGTTTTTGTTGTTTTTGTTGTTTTTCTCATTTATATTTTCATTTATGTTTCTTTTATATTCTCTTATATAAAAAAAGAGCGTTTATTGTGAGGAAAACTGCAGAGTATCGAAATGGGAAAAAGGGATCTTCTTATTAAAAACCTTGCAAGGAGTAAGTGAAAAAAATAAACAATACAATTATCGTTACGACAATAATTGTTTCTTTATTAAAATTTTTATTGTCTTCATGCTCTTGTTTCTTTTTTTAATCTCTTCTCTATATTTTCTTTAAACCTCTTTCATCTTATAATTCATTTTCATGATTAAACTCCTTTGATGTCCATTTATCTTCCTTGCCCCTTTCACTTGCAATTTTAATACTTTACAAATAATTACACCATTTAAAAAAGGATTAGGATTGGCAATAGCTTTTCACTCAATGGTGTAATTTGGCTCTCTTTTATTAAACAGATTCATATACCATCACTTTAGATGTTTTTCCCTATGAAAAAAGTCTTAGTTTCCCCTATAATATTTAACGAATCCAATTTTTAGATTGTCGTCTTTAAGGAGGTTTTTCATCTTGAGGTATACAAACAGTCATTTAGAGGATTGGATTGAAAACTTATACAGGAAGATTGATATTACAGAGCCTGAACAAATTAATTTTGAACGGATTGCTGAGTCATTAGATATCAGGCTTTCATTTAAACCTGTTACAAGCTTCGCACTAAAACACAGCGGGATTTATAATATATGCTTGGACAGCCGAAAAAGCCGAGTTGAACAATGGTATGATTTTGCTCATGAATTTTGCCATATATATAGACATGAAGGCGATAAAAAAACAATGCCTGCAACTTGGACTGATTATTTAGAGTGGCAGTCCAATTATTTTACATATCACTTTTGCATTCCAACTTTCATGTTGCGTAATATTAATCTTTCGTACATTCAATCACATGCAATTGAAAATGTAGCTTGGTTATTTAAGGTATCTCCTTCATTCGCTAAAAAACGTTTGAGCATTTATTACAGAAAGCTGACTCAACATTTATTTAATCAAACAGTTACGGGAAATCTGTGCACCCCCCTTTTGTAATTAATAATGAAATCCTCATGCATTTACGCGCATTGAAAAAAACTAAAAAAGACGTTTCCCTTCATGATCCGATCGGGCAGGACAAAGAAGGGAATGAAATAAGCCTGATCGACGTATTGAAATCAGAAAACGAAGATGTAATTGATACGATCCAGCTCAATATGGAGCTTGAAAAAGTGAAACAATACATTGACATTCTAGATGACCGTGAGAAGGAAGTGATAGTCGGGCGATTTGGGCTTGATTTGAAGAAAGAAAAAACGCAGCGTGAGATTGCCAAAGAGCTCGGTATTTCGCGCAGCTATGTATCGCGGATTGAAAAGCGGGCGCTGATGAAGATGTTTCATGAGTTTTATCGGGCGGAGAAAGAGAAGCGGAAGAAAGCGAAGGGGAAATAATGCAGAAGAAGCCGGATCTCATATTCCGGCTTTCTCTAATTCATTTACATGCTTCTTTTAAAACTTTTCGAAACTTATGGAGACAGAATATACGAAAGAGGTATGAAAAATGTCCAACTAACAGCTTGTCTCACTATCTCAACTTGTCAGCACTGATAAGCTCAATTATCATTTCCGAGAAAAACGGTCTGGATCATAGCAAATGACTTGACTTATAAGTCCCTTGCCTGCATCCTCCCTCAACCGATTCAAAGCCAGACGTTCTAAAAGGTCACCAGAAAATCCTTCATCGGCATACTTCAGCACATCCTTAGTCCCTGCTTTCTTTATGCAGGCCTCGATCTGGCTGTCGATGCTCGATCCCTTGATCGCTTGTTCCTCGGTCGATACCCTTACATATATTGCTATCCCTGAATCTCCTTCCTATAAAGTTTTATTAAATAATGATAGTAATCGTTAATGCATTTGTCAGTTTGCGCTCCCTCGATGAATATTACCTTCATAAAATGCATCACCCCTTGGGTAATGGTATGTAATAACTGTTTGTCCTAATGAGGTGATTTTCAATGAGTAAAAAAAGAAAAAACTAGCTACAAATCAGTAACTAGTTTTCACCTTAAAAGATTTAAATGTTTGGTTTCACCATATCTTCTGGTTTAACCATCTCATCAAATTGTTCTTCCGTTAGCAATTTAAGTTGGACAGCAGCCTCTTTTAACGTCAAGCCTTCTTTATGAGCAAACTTAGCAATTTTTGCAGCATTTTCATATCCGATATAAGGATTCAATGCTGTGACAAGCATCAAAGATCCGGAAAGATTTTCTTTAATGGTTTTCTCATTAGGTTCAATACCAACCGCACAATGATCATGGAAAGATTTTATTCCATCACTCAATAACTGCACGGATTGAAGGAAGTTATAGATAATAACTGGTTTAAATACATTTAGTTCAAAGTTACCCTGACTTGAGGCAAAACCAATAGTTGCATCATTCCCCATAATTTGTGCCGCAATCATGGTAAGGGCTTCACATTGAGTAGGGTTGACTTTACCGGGCATTATGGAGCTACCTGGCTCATTTTCCGGGATTGAAACTTCGCCAATACCACAGCGAGGACCGCTTGCAAGCCATCTAACATCGTTCGCAATTTTCATTAAATCAGCAGCTAATGCCTTCATAGCACCATGTACATACGTTATTTCATCATGACTAGTTAACGCATGAAACTTATTAGGTGAACTTTTAAAATGTTGGCCTGTAAACTTCGAGATCTCCTCTGAGACAACTTCTCCAAACTGTGGATGTGCATTAATGCCTGTCCCTACAGCCGTACCCCCGATAGCAAGCTCACGCATTTTATCAGTTGCTTCCAATATCATTTCTTTCGAACGATCAATCATATATACCCAACCGCTAATTTCTTGTCCAAGCGTAAGAGGTGTAGCATCTTGAAGATGTGTACGACCTATTTTTACAATGTCATTGAATTTTTTTGCTTTTTCATCTAATGTGTTCCGAAGTTGATCAAGTACAGGAACTAATTGTTCATAGATAGCTAATACACCTGCAACATGCATCGCTGTTGGGAAAGTGTCATTCGAACTTTGACTGCGGTTCACATCATCATTTGGATGTATGGTTTGGATAGAGCCTTTCTCTTTAAGTAAAGATGTTGCAAGGTTCGCTATAACTTCGTTAACATTCATATTGCTTTGTGTACCGCTTCCCGTCTGCCAAACAACGAGTGGAAAATTGTCATCAAATTTGCCTTCAAGAATTTCATCACAAACTGCGGTAATAACCTCTGTTTTTTCACTATCTAAATTCCCTAAACGATTATTAGCAATAGCTGTACTGCGCTTCAATATAGCAAAAGCTTTAACAATACGTTTTGGCATTTTTTCAGAACCTATCTTGAAGTTCTCTTTACTACGTTGTGTTTGCGCTCCCCAAAACTTATCAGCAGGCACCTTTATTTCTCCAAAAGTATCTTTTTCAATTCGATAGTTCATTAAAATAGTCCTCCTTCTGAACACGAAAATAGTTTAAAATTGATATAAAAATTTATTTATTTTGCTGCTAAATTTAGCTTAACACTAATAAATCATGATGTATAATGCATAATAAATATGATTTCAATTCCTTTATGTAATGATTATAAGAAGAGAGGTTTTTTTATGGAATGGGAACAATTAGAGTACTTTCAAACTCTTGCTCGTATACAGCATGTAACCAAAGCTGCTGAAATGTTATCAATAACACAGCCAGCACTTTCTCGGTCTATTGTTAGATTAGAAAATCACTTAGGTGTTCCGCTTTTTGATAGACAAGGGCGGTCCATTAAATTAAATAAATATGGGAAAATATTCCTCAAGAGGGTTGATTCCATGATTCGAGAATATACAGAAGGAAAGGAAGAAATTCAATCTCTTTTAAAACCGGATCAAGGTGAAGTGTCTTTAGGCTTTTTACACACCCTAGGTACAACAATAGTTCCAAATTTAATTGGAACGTTTAAAGATAATTACCCAAAAGTTCAATTTCAATTAAACCAGTCTCACTCTAATTTGCTTTTAGATAAACTAAAATCAGGTGAGCTTGATCTCTGCCTACTTGCTTCTTTTCCAGTCGAATCACATATAATGTGGAAACCCTTATGGAAGGAGGAGCTTTTTTTATTTTTGCCAAAAAAACATGTGTTAGCTACTCATGAGGATATTACGTTAAACGAAATAGCTAATGAGCCTTTTGTTTTAATGAAAGAAGGTTTCGCTCTGCGAGTGACAATAGATCATATTTTTGAGCAAGTTAATATTACCCCAAACATTGTATTTGAAGGTGAAGAAGCTACAACAATCGCAGGTTTTGTTGCAGCAGGTCTTGGTGTTTCAATTCTTCCTGATTTTAAAGGCTTAGACCAAACGAATATCGCAAAGGTTCGAATTAGTTGGCCAAGGTTTGAGCGTGCAGTTGGTCTCTCTTGGATTAAAGGGAAGCATCTATCACCTGTCACTGAAAACTTCAAGCAATATATCATCAATCAGTTTCCTCAAATAGATTCGATATAGTATGAAATTACTGTTGTTGATGGCACGTCATAGATCCTAGAAATGAAAGCAAAAAAAACACACCATAAATTTCTTGTGTGTTATCAAAAGAACTTTCTGTAACATCACCCGCGTACCAAGTCCTTAAAGCATTCGATATCGCAGGATTGCATATTCAGGTAAGTTGGTGTGGCTGATCAATGTTTGATTTTAATTGAAATAAAATTCGCTTTCCTTACTAGTATCTCCGGTACTCTAGAAGATGCCAGCTTTAGATACAGACGTCGAAGAATCCTTTATAACAGAATCTGCGAGAGAGAAATCAAACTTTATTTGCCAAATACTCTTCTATCGCTTTTAAAGCTTTCTTTTCTCCTCCTGATTCTTTAAAGCTTTTACTTATCATTTTGACATTTTCACGATATGAAGGAGTGGATAATATGAGTTGCACAGCTTCTTGCAGATTTTTTACACTGACTTCATCAAGGGTATGTTTCGCTTTCGCAGTTCATCATCAATGATAAGCTGATTCATGTCATGTAACTTTCTGGTGATGAAAAAACTACTCCATTTTTACTCCACAATCTGTTTGTATTCTTTTTGTTTTTCACTGCTAAAAATGAGGAAAAAATAACAAATATGAGCTGCAAGATAATTCCAACCGCCAATGAATAATTAAGGACATTCTCTAATGCAAAACCTGCTATAAGAAACCCTTCAGATAACATAATGAATAATACTACATAGTTTATTCTTAACTTCATAATTTACATCATCCTCCCTTTCATTATTGTTCTATTGATAACATTCACATTAAAATTAAGTACGGAACAAAGATGAGGAAAAAGTCGTTAAAAATAAAAACAATCATTTGTATATTTAACAATTGCTTCTGTTTTGGTATCTCTCTATCTTCTCATGATTGCAAGTATAATTTTTTTCAAACCGAATTATTATCATTATCAGTCTCTCCTATTTATTTTTGAAAATCGTGATACACTTTCTCAAAAGTCTCAAATGATAGCGAAAACTTAGATGTTTTCTCGTTACGATAATTGAGTCACTATGGCAATTTGATTGACCTTTTTGCTCAAACTCAATAAGTGCATTCTCCATTTATTTCTGATTGATATTGTACGATTTCCATTATTCTTTTAAGATGTAACCCTAGTTTTCATACTCTCCTTTCAGAATCAGTAACAAAACCTTAAGTTTTTAAAAGTCTACGTTATTGATCGAAAAAAGGTTTCGAAATAAGATGTTCCTCCAATAGA